>CALKAI010000047.1 GCA_937983275.1 uncultured Trueperaceae bacterium
GTAGCTGTCGTTGCCCTCGTCCTGTTGCTACTGCTGCTGCCCGGCAGGGGTGGCGGGGGCGGGCCTACGGTCGGTGCGCCGGCCGAGGCAACGGTTTATGTGGTCGACATCCAGGTGAGCCCGGGCAATCTCCCGCCGGTCACGCTGCACCTGGTCGAGGCCCCGGACGGTTCGAGCCTCGCCGGGCGCGAGAACCTGGGCACGGCTCCCCGCCAGGTGGCTCTGGACCGCGCCGGCACCTGGTCGTTCCAGGGCAGCGTCGGGCAGCGGCGCTCGGAGATCGTGCAGATCGAGGTCCCGGAGCAGCGCACCCTGACGCTGGCGATCCCGCCGGAAGCGCAGTAGACACAAACGAACGGGAAGTTTTTCATGAATCATATTTGCGTTGTCGATTTCGGGTCGCAGCACACCCGCCACCTGGCCCGCGCCATCCGCGAGCTGGGAGTATTTACCGAGATTGTGCGGGCCGGCCAGGTGGAGGCTGCCCTGGAGAGCAGGCCCGCCGGCGTGATTCTCGCCGGCCCGGACGGGGAGGGTGGAGGAGGGCCGCAGCTCACGCTACTCCGCGCCGTACACGCCCGCTCCTGGAGTTCGCAGGCTGTTCCTGAGGGCTTCCGGGTAGGCGTTCCCGATCAGGGCGTCGCCGTCATCGCAGGACCGGACGGCCAGACTGCCGGCCTGCAGGTCCAAGAGGAGACGATCGGCACGGCCGCAGAGAAGGACATCCTCGAGCGATTCCTCAAGCTGGCAGGCGCGGTTCGCGATTGGACTGCGGACAAGATCGTGGACCAGCTCACCCGGCGGGTGCAGGAGCAGGTAGGCGACGCCCGCGTCCTGCTGGGCATCTCGGGCGGGGTCGACTCCAGCACCCTGGGTCTCCTGCTGCACCGCGCCCTGGGCGAGCGGCTGCACGCCGTGTTCGTCGATCACGGACTGCTGCGCATGGGCGAGGCCCGGGAAGTGGAGGAGGCGCTCCGCTCGCTGGGGGTGAACCTGACGGTTGTTGATGCCTCTGCCCGGTTCCTGGCCGGCCTCGAGGGTGTTGCCGATCCCGAGCAGAAGCGCAAGATCATCGGCCACGAGTTCATCGAGGTGTTCACCACCCAGGCACGCGAACTGTATGCAGAACATGGCGACATCCGCTTCCTGGCACAGGGCACCCTCTACACGGACGTCATCGAATCGGCCGGCGGCCCGGATGGTGTCAGCGTAAAGTCGCACCACAACGTGGGCGGCCTGCCCGAGGAGCTGGGCTTCGAACTGCTGGAGCCTTTCCGGGAGCTGTTCAAGGACGAAGTCCGCGAGCTGGCCGGCCTGCTGGGGCTGCCCCTCAAGATGCGTGAGCGCCACCCCTTCCCCGGCCCCGGTCTCGCCATCCGCGTGCTGGGCGAGGTGACGCCCGAACGGCTCGATATCGCCCGCAGGGTCGACGCCATCTTCGTGGAGTCGTTGCGCGAGTTCGGCCTCTACGGGAAGACCTGGCAGGCGCTCGCCGTGCTGACGCCGCTGAAGTCGGTCGGGGTCGCAGGCGGCAAGCGCACCTACTCGCACACCGTTGCCCTGCGCGCGGTTTCCAGCACCGACGGCATGACCGCGCAGTGGACCCGCCTGCCGCACGACTTCCTGGCGGCGGTCTCGGAGCGGATCGTCGCTGCCGTGCCCGAGGTGAACCGGGTGGTCTACGACATCACATCCAAACCTCCCGGCACCATCGAGTGGGAGTGAGTGCCGGACCTGACATTGCCGGCCCGCTACGTGTTTTGATCAGGCCATGAAGTATTGGCTCATCAAGAGTGAACCCGACGACTTCTCCTTCGATGACCTGATGAAGAGCGAGAACCGGACGACCCATTGGGACGGCGTGCGCAACTATCAGGCCCGCAACTTCATGCGGGACGGGATGTCCGTAGGCGACAAGGTCCTCTACTACCACTCCAACATCCCCGCGCCGGGAGTCGTAGGCGTGGCCCAGGTGGCCTCGAAGCCCTACCCCGACCCCACCCAGTTCGACCCGGACAGCAAATACTTCGATCCGAAGGCGAGTGAAGACGAGCCGCGCTGGATGCTCGTGGACTTCCAGGGCCTGCACGAGCTCCCCCGCAAGGTGACCCTGAACGAGATGAGGGAGGACCCGGCGCTGGCCAACATGCGCCTGGTTCAGCGGGGCAACCGGCTAAGCGTGATGCCGGTGACCAGGGAGGAGTTCGAGCACATCCTTGGTCTGGCGGGGCAGTAGGCGGCACTCCCCGCACTCGTCCGCTTTGGGCGTCAGTGCTACGATGACTCCATGTTGAGCGAACGGCGGGCACAGATACTTGATCTGGTCGCCGAGTCGTATATCAACTCGGCGCACCCGGTGCCCTCCTCCTTCATTGCCGAGAAGCTCGCGGTGAGCAGCGCTACCGTGCGCAATGAGTTCAGCTCCCTGGAGGAGGCGGGCTACCTTCAGCAACCGCACACCTCTTCCGGTCGCATCCCGACCGCGCTGGGTTTCCGGACCTATACGAGATCGCTGCTGCCGCCGGAAAACCCGCACCCCAGGCAGTTGCGGCTCATCCGGGAGCACCTGCAGGGGAAGCACGGCGACTCCCTCTTCGAGTCGATCGTCGAGCTCGCGGCCAGCCTCTCCGGCTACGCCGTTGTGGTGAGCCTGCCCGCCGACGAATCACTCCACGCCGTGGAGATTCACCTGAGCCTGCTTTCGTCGGAGCTGCTGCTGGCCGTCATAGTCCTCGAAAACGGCCTGGTCCGGCAACTGCCCGTTTCGGTCAGGCCGGCACCCTCCGACGACGTGCTGCCACTGGCCGAGAGCAGCCTGAGGCAGCTGGCCGTCCCGCTCGTGGAGATGCCGCAGGCGCTCATGGCGCTGGCCCGGCGCGAGTCCACCGAGCTGGGCCGCACCCTCGAGGCGCTGGCCCGGGCGTGGCCAGCGCTCACACCGCCCCGCCTCTTCTACGGCGGTCTGGGCAAGCTGCTGTCCGAACCCGAGTCGCGCAACCCCGATTTCCTGCGCCTTATCGTCGAGCACGTCGAAACGCCGCCCAGGGACGAGATAGGCTCGGAGCTGGAGCTGCAGTTCGACGAGGTGACCGCGCGCATCCGCACGCGCCTGAACCTGGGACCTTCCCATGCCGGTCTTACCGTCGTGGGCCCCTCCCGCATGCGCTACCGGGAAGCACTTCAGGTGGCGCGCGGGATATCGGAAAGCATAAAGGCAACAAGTAACTGACCCGGGAGATTCGCTTGCTCCAATCACGCTGCACACCACGTCATCCCTTTCTGCTGGGCCTCCTCCTGGCCCTGCTCCTGTCCTCCCTGGCCGTGGGTCAGGACAGTCCGGACGCAATCCCGGACGCCGTGCAGGAGATAAGCCAGCTGGCACAGCAGGCGAGCGATCTCCTGGCCACCGACCGTGACGGCGCCGTGGCCGCGCTGGAGGACGCACTCCAGCAGACCGATGCCCTGCTGACCGAACTGGAGGCCCCCGGCCTGCGGGCAGGACTGGCAGCCATCGGCGAGAACGCCGCCAGCGCAGTGGAGAACGGCTCTCAGCTGAATCTCGATGTGCAGCTGGACCTTCTGGAGGGCGTGCTCGCGCGCGTGCTCTTCGTCGACAGCCTGCAGGCCCGGGCGGCCGGCGAGGAGATCGGTGACCAGCTCACGCTTCTGAGCGCGCTCACCGGCACGGTCCTGCAGGGCGCGGAAGGCGACGCCGGCTCCGTTCGCGAGTCGGTGGAGCGCAGGATAGGCAGCCAGATAGAGGAGGTCCTGCTGGGCATCGAGCAGGACCAGACCCCGGCGAGTGTCTACCCGCGCCTGGGTCGCGCGTACGCCCTCTCCCTCGTGATCCAGGATTCACCGGTCCTTGACGAGCAGCCGGCGCCCTACTACGCCCAGGCCGCCCGGGCGCTCATCGACGGTCAGCAGGAGGAGTTCGTGGCCGCCGTGAACACCCTGCTGCAGGGGGCGAATGCGCTCCAGCAGCCCCGGCCTGCCGCGCCTGAACCGGAGCCCGCCCAGGCGCAGGAGCAGGAACCCGGAGAGGGGGCACAGGAAGCCGCAACCACCGAGGAACCCCCCGCCCAGGAGCTGCCGCCCATCGACTCTACGGCCTCTGACCCGGCGCCGCTCTCGCGGGCGCTCACGATCACGGAACCGGAGTACGCCTTCCTGGAGCAGGAGATCGCACCCTACTGGAACGAGGCCAACAGGCCGCTGACGCTGCTCCTCCTCGGTGTGCTGGCCCTGCTGCCGCTGCTGCTCATGTCGCGTACCTTCGCCGGAGCGGGCAACGCGGCCTGGCACCTGGTGTCGGCGGCATTCGTGCTGCTGCTCCTGCCGGCGCTGGTGCGGGGAGCCGTCGCCCTGCTGGAGCTTGCCGACCGCTACTACCCGCTGGGCTTCGTTGACCCGGCCTCGCTCGACGACCTGCTGGTTGGCCCGTTCGGTGAACTGACCTGGCTCCTTACCATGCTGCTCGGCATCCTCCTGGCGACGCTCGGCTTCTACAGGCTCGCCAAGCAGTTCGGCCGCCTTGGCGGCCAGCCCAGGGAGGAGAGCGAACCGGCCGCGGAAGGGTCGCCCTACCCCGGGTCTCCCAGTTGATCCTGAGCACCCTCGAAGACACCGAACGGCTGGCGCAGGAGCTGGCGACCAGGCTGCCCCACGGCGCCCTGCTACTGCTCTCCGGCCCCCTGGGGGCGGGCAAGACGACCCTCGTCTCACTGCTCGTGCGTGCCCTCCAGAGCACCGCGAACGTCTCCAGCCCCACCTACACCCTGGTGCACGAGTACCCCGGCCCGGCCGGCACGATAGTCCACATGGACATCTACCGGCTGGAGGACGCGGCTGCGGCGGCACAGCAGCTGGGCCTGGACGAGTACCTGGAGCACTCGCGGCTGGTGGTAGTCGAATGGGGCGAGGGGCTGCTCGCCGACTACCCCGAGGCCTGGCTGGTCGAACTCGACAGGAGCGACTCCGAACGCCGGGCTACCATCCGGCCGCCGCAGTCTGGAGCTGGAGATGGCTGAGATCTACCTGGGAATCGACACCTCCACCCCCTACCTGGTGCTGGGCCTGTGGAGCAGCGAGGCGGGACTCCTGGGCCAGTTGACCGAGGAGGCAGGCCGCGCCCACGCGGCGCGCCTGGTACCGGCCGTTGCCGACCTGCTCGCTCAGGCCGGCACGGAGAGGAACGAACTCACTGCACTCTGCGCAGGTACCGGGCCCGGCTCCTACACGGGGATCCGGGTTGCGGGCGCGGCAGGCAAGGGGCTCGCCAGCGCGCTGGGCATACCACTCTACGGCTGCGACACGCTTGCGGCCATCGCCGCCACCCGGCTGGGCGGCGAGCACCTCCAGGTGGTGGCCGCCCTGGACGCAAGGCGTGGCAACGTGTATGCCGGCCGCTACGGCCTCGAGCACGACACCGTAAGCGTCCTGGAGGAGCCCCGCAAGCTTCCCCGCGAGGAGGCAGTGCAGGGCCTGAACGGCGCGCTGCTGCTGGAGGACCTCCCCCCCGACGCGGGCTACCTCGCGCGCTCGGCGGCCGGACGCCGGCCCTACCTGCCCCTCTACCTGTGAGAAAAGCCTCGGCGTTATGACGTTATACTGAGCCGATTGCCATCAAGGCGGGGCCTGGGTTGCGGGAGGCCTATCTGAAACGCGACGAATTATGGAGTGACAATGTTTAGACCCTGGCAGGAAATCGGTGTGGACCTCGGGACGGCCACCGTCCTTATTTACGTGAAGGGCAAGGGCATAAGCCTGCGGGAACCCTCGGTCATCGCCATGGTTCGCGACACGGGCGACATGAAGGCCGTTGGCGACGAGGCGTACAGGATGCTGGGGCGTACCCCCGGCAATATCGTCGCCGTTAAGCCCATGCGCGACGGGGTCATCGCCGACTACGAGCTCACGGAGAAGATGCTCAAGGCCTTCGTCCGGAAGGTGATAACGGGGCCGGGCCGGCTGTTCAAGCCGCACATCATGGTGTGCGTCCCCTCCGGCGTCACCGAGGTCGAGCGACGGGCCGTCCTTCAGGCCACCCGCGAAGTAGGCGCCCGCAAGGCCTTCCTCATCGAGGAGCCACTGGCGGCGGCAATAGGCGCAGGCGTCAGGATCGCAGAGCCAACCGGCTCGATGATCGTCGACGTGGGCGGCGGCACTGCCGACGTCGCGATTATCAGCCTGGGCGGCATCGTCGTCTCCGAGTCGATGCGCATCGCCGGCAACGACTTCGACGAGGCGATCATCCGCTTCATCCGGCACAAGGAGAACATGCTGATAGGCGACCGCACCGCCGAAGAGGTGAAGATCAAGGTGGGCTCGGCGATCATCAGGAACAAGGAGGAGATCCGCGAGCTCGAGGTGCGCGGCCGGGACCTGATCAACGGCCTCCCCAAGACGATCACCGTGACCACCGAGGATGTCGTCGAGGCGCTCCAGGAACCCCTGCAGAAGATCGCCGACGGTGTGCGCCGGGTCCTGGAGCTCGCGCCGCCCGAACTGGTGAGCGACGTCATCGACCGCGGCATAATCATGACGGGTGGCGGCAGCCTCCTGCGCAACTTCGATGAGCTGCTGCGCCAGTCGACGGGCATTCCCGTCGCCGTGGCCGACAATGCCGTGGACGCGGTCGCACTGGGCACCGGGCAGGCGCTCGACATGATTCCCGTTCTGCAGGACGCGCTGATCTCTGACAACTTCCTGAGGCGTTGACCCGCAGCCGGGAACCGCGGTTGTAGGAGTGATGCCGAATGCTGCAATCTGAACGCATGCCGATCCGGGCTGCACGCCTTGCCAGGAGGCTTGAGGGCGAGCTGGACGGCCCGGACGTCGCCGTCGACAGGCTGGCGAGCAACGGGCCAGCCGCTGCGGGTGCCGTTGTGGTCGCCTTCGATTCCGACGCCGCGCGCGCAGCCGCCTCCTCGGAACCGGCAGTGATCGTTGTTCCCTTTGGCCTGGCCCGCGATCCCGACTACCAGGGAGCGCTCATCCGGGTGCAGGAGCCGCGCATCGCCCTCGCCCAGCTGACGCGGATATTCGACACCAGGCCGCTGCCACCGGCCGGAGTACACCCCACCGCCTCCCTCGCGGCCGATGCCCAGCTGGGCGACGACGTGAAGATCGCCGCCGGAGCGGTGATCGGCTCCGGGGCGACGCTCGGCAGGGGCACCATCGTCGGGGCGGGCACCGTGGTGGGCGAGAACGCAAGTATCGGCGAGAACTGCCGGCTGCACTCGCGGGTAACGGTACTGGACGGGACGACTATCGGCGACCGGGTGATCATCCACAGCGGTGCAGTGATCGGCAGCGACGGGTTCGGCTACGCCCCCTCCCCTTCCGGTGCGAGCAAGATCCACCACCTGGGGCGCGTCGTGATCGCCGACGATGTTGAGATTGGTGCCAACTCGACGATCGACCGCGGAACGGTCGGTGACACGGTGATTGGCGCGCGCACGAAGATCGACAACCTGTGCCAGGTTGCACACAACGTCAGCATTGGCGAGGACTGCCTGATCGCGGCGCAGTGCGGCATCGCCGGCTCCACTGTCGTGGGCAGGGGCGTGACGATGGGCGGCAGCGTCGGGATTGCCGATCACCTGACCATCGGGGATGGCGCGACGCTGGGCGGGGGCTCGGGCGTGACGAAGAGCGTACCGGCCGGCGAGACCTGGTTCGGCTACCCGGCCCGGCCGTACCGCCGGTTCGTGCGCGAGTCGTACCTGCTGAGCCGCCTCGAGCGGATCTGGGCGTTCGTGCGCGCAGGCGAGAAGGCACAGCGACAAGAGGCGCAGCAGGACGCGTGACCGTAAGCGGCGTAGGCGTCCACTCGGGCAGCAGGTGCAGCGTCAGGCTGCACCGCGAGGACGGCCCCCTAAGGATCAGGAAGGGCCGTGAGACGATTCCGGTCGACATCGATCATGTCGTGGATGCCCACAGGTCGATCACCCTGGGTAGCGGTGCCGCCAGGGTCGCCACCGTCGAGCACCTCCTGGCCGCCCTCCACGTACGCGGCTTCTGGAGCGGCGTCCTGATAGAGGTGGAGGGTGACGAGCTGCCCATCCTGGACGGGAGTGCGGCGCCGTGGCTGCCGGCCGTGGAGAGCCTGGGCGCACCCCCGCCGCGACCGGCAGCACAGACCGTGACACGGACCCTCGAGGTAGAGCTGGGCGGCTCCAGCGCCACCCTGGAGCCGGGTGCGCCCCATCTGCAGGTCGAGGTGGAGTACCCGCACCCGGCGGTTGGCCGCCAGCTGTGGGCCGGCCCGCCGGAACGCTGGGAGGCACAGCTGCTGGACGCCCGCACCTTCGGATTCAGCGAGGAGCTGGAGTACCTGCGGGCACGGGACCTCGCCCGGGGGGCTTCGCTGGAAAATGCTATCGTCTTCGGTGAGAACGGTCCCCTGCAGGCCCTGAGGTATCCGGACGAGCCGGTGCGCCACAAGGCACTCGATGCAGTAGGGGATCTGCTGCTGTCAGGAAGACCGTTAGCTGGGCGGCTGCGCATCGTGCGCGGTTCTCATAGATTACATGTGGAATTGATGCGTAAGCTCCGGACGAGGAAACCACCGTTGGAAGAAGCTCGATGAGACTGCTGAACGTTGCGGTCGTCGGTGCAGGCGTCATGGGCACCTATCATGCCGCCCTGTACGCGGCCATGCCCAAGGCAAACCTGGTCGGTGTGGTCGATCCCGACCCGGAAAGTCGCAGCCAGATCAACGCGGCGTTCGGATGCAAGACCTATGCCCACATAGACGACCTGCTCGCCGAACAGTACATCGACGCAGCGTCGGTGGCCGCTCCCACGTCACTTCACTACCCCCTCGCAAAGCGCCTCCTCCAGGCCGGCGTGCACGTGCTCGTGGAAAAACCGGTCGCAGCCAACCTGCACCAGGCGCTGGAGCTGGTGGAGCTGAGCAAACGCCTGGGGCTGGTCCTCCAGGTGGGCCATATCACCCGCTTCTACCGCACCGTGCGCGACCTCTCCTCCCAGGTGAGGGACCCCTACCTGATCGAGGCGAGGCGCCTCACACCCTCCGCGCGGATCAAGGACGTGGGCGTGATCCTCGACCTGATGATCCACGACATCGACATCATCCTGCGCATCATCGATTCGCCGGTGGAGAGCGTCGCCGTGGCCGGGCACTGCCTCAACGGCAGCCACTACGAGGACGTGGCGGCCGCCCAGATCCTCTTCGAAAACGGTTGCATCGCCCGGCTCCTGGCGAGCAGGGTGGCCCCCGACAGCGAACGCAGCCTCGTCATCAACGAGCCGAACCAGACGCTGCGGCTCGACTTCGCCAACGACCCGCACACGCGCATCACCCTGTACAGGTCGATGGCCGACAATGGCGCTGCCCAGGTGGAACGCCGCGCCGTCGATGAGGACAACCCGCTGCGCATCGAGCTGGAGCACTTCCTCGCGAGGATAGTGCGGGCGGCACCACCCATCGGCACCCTCGAGGACGACCTACGCTCCCTAGAACTTGCCACCCGCCTGCTACGCCACATGGAGCTTCGCAAGCCTACCCTCGTATAGACTGGCGCTCATGAACGTCGATATCCGCTCCCTGCTGCCTCACCGCTACCCATTTCTTCTCGTGGATGCCTTCGTGAGCCAGGAGGGAGATTCGTTCGAATGCATCAAGAACGTCTCCTACAACGAACCGTTCTTCGTGGGGCACTTTCCGGGGGAGCCCGTCATGCCGGGCGTCCTCATCGTGGAGGCGCTCGCCCAGGCCGCCGCGGTGGGCCTGGCCGTACGCGAGGGGGACCTGGAGGGCGGCAAGGTAGGCTACCTGGCGGCGGTCGACCAGGCCAAGTTTCGCCGCAAGGTCGTTCCCGGCGACCAGCTGCGGCTCACCGGCGAGATTCTGCTGTTTCGCCGTGGCCTGTGCAAGGTCGCGGCCCGGGCGTACGTAGGCGACGACCTAGCCTGCGAGGCGAACCTCTCCTTCATGTTTGCGTGACAGCCGTGGAAGCCGGCATCCATCCACTCGCACAGATAGACGCAAATGCCCGGCTGGGCGAGGGAATCACCGTCCACCCGTTCGTCGTGATCGAAGGCGACGTGGAGGTTGGTGACGGCACGGTCCTCCTGCCCGGGACGGTGCTCCAGAACGGCGCCCGGATCGGGAAAAACTGCCGCCTGGGCCCGTACGCGGTCATCGGCGGCGAGCCCATGGACTCCAAGTTCCGGGGTGAACGCTCCTATGCACGCCTCGCTGACAACGTCGAGGCCCGCGAGTTCGTCACCGTCCACCGCTCCACCGGCGAGGAGACGCAGACGTGCGTGGGTGAAGGCTCGCTGCTCATGAGCTACGTGCACGTCTCCCATAATGTGCAGGTGGGCCGCCACACGGTAATCACCACGGCGGTCCAGCTGGGCGGTCACTGCCAGGTGGGCGATCACGCCTTCCTGGGATCGACGGCCATCCTTCACCAGTTCTGCCGGGTGGGCGATTACGCGATGTTCGGCGCCGGTTCGGCCGGCAATCAGGATGTGCTGCCCTTCCACATGGCCCGCGGCAATCCGGCCCGCCACTTTCGCCTGAACCGGGTGGGCCTGCAGCGCCACGGCATCGAGGGGGAACGCTACCGATCGCTCGAGCGGGCCTCACGGGCGGTACGCCGCCGCGACCGGGGCCTTCTGGAGGAGCTCGCCCAGGACAACGAGGACGCCCGCCTGCTGCTCGATTTCCTTGCGACCAGCGAACGCGGGGTTTCACGCTTCCAGGGAGGCCACTGATTGAACGGGAAGGTCGTACTGGTAAGCAACGGCCCGGGTGAACTGACCACCTGGGTGCGGCCCGTGCTGGCCCAGCTGCGCCGCAGCCAGCCGGACCTTCCCGTCGTGATAAGCCTCATCCCCTGCCAGTTCGCGAGTGGGGCAGAGTCACGCGTGGCCTCCTCCTTCGGCGCCGACGCCGTCACCTCCCCCGGGCAGTACCTGCGCTTGGCGGGTGGGGGTGGCCTGCCGGATGCGCTGGGCGGCGAGGTCGGGGCCGTGCTGAGCCTGGGTGGCAACACCCGGATGGCAGTACGGATCGCCGAGCGGGTGGACGCTCCCGTCTACCGCTACTCCTTCGTCCCCTACTGGCACCCCAGGCTCAGGACGCTCTTCGTGCACGACGACCGGGCCTACAGGAAGGCGCGCATGCTTGGCGCTCCCCCGTCCCGGCTCGAGAACATCGGCAACCTGGTTGCCGACGCGCTCGGCGAGACGGCTCCGCTCCAGGAGAAGGGCGACCCGCACATCCTGCTGCTGGCGGGAAGCCGTGACGCGTTCGCGATCCACCTGATCCCCTTCATGCTGGGGCTCGCCCAGGAACTCATGGCGGCATACCCGAACGCGCGCCTGGTGTGGCCGGTGTCGCGGCTGCTGAGCGACGAGGTGATCGAGGCCGGGCTGCGAGGCGAGATGAAGGACACACTGGGCGGCACCAGCGGGGAGCGGCAGGGTTCGGTGATCGTCACGAGCGGCGGCGCCCGGGTCGAGATGATTCCCGAGGAGGAGCGCTACGCCCACATGGCCAGCACCGACCTGGCGGTGACGATCCCCGGCACCAACACGCTCGAGCTGGGCATCGCCGGCGTACCCAGCGTCGTCGTCCTGCCCCTCAACAAACCGGAGATCATTCCGCTGGAGGGACCCGGGCACTGGCTGTCGCTCCTGCCCCTCGTCGGTACCCCCCTGAAGCGCCGCGCGGTGCGCCTCTTCGTCGAGGGTCTCTCTTACCCGGTTTCTCTGCCCAATCAGCTCGCCGGTGAGGAGCTGATGGTCGAGATCACGGGGCGCATCGACCCGGCGAGCGTTGCCCGGGCGGCCGGCGAACTGCTGGACGACGAAAGCCGCCTGGCGGCGATCCGGGCACGCCTGAACGAGACCATGCCCGGTCCGGGCGCGGCGCAGCGCATCGTCAGCAGGATGACCGAGGGTGGCTAGCGGCGTACGGCTGCTGCTGCCGACGACGCCCGCGGCGCTTGCGGGGGCCGCGGCGGCGGTCTGTAACGCGCTGCTGCGCGTGGCCATCGTTCCACTGTTCGTGGCGCCGCTCATGGACAGCGTCATGCTTGCCGGGGAGCTGGACCGGCTGGGCAGCCTGCTGGGCCTGGCCGCGCTGCTGGTGATTGGCGGCAGCCTGGCGCTCTGGGCTCAGGATGCCCTGCTGGCCCGCGCCGCAGCCCAGATCGCGGCCCGGGCGAGGGAGCGCATCTACCGGCGGCTTCTGGGCCGGGCACCCGGTGAACTGGGGGGCAGCAGCGGCGGCCTGGCGTCCCGGGTGATCTTCGACCTGCGCGAGGTCGAGAACTACTACCAGTTCGGGCTGGGCACGCTGGTGGCCGAGAGCGTCGCCATCCTGGCCATCCTGGCCGTGCTCCTCGCCAGCAACGCCCTGGCGACGGGGCTGTTGCTGCTGCTGTTCATTCCCCTGCTGCTCGCCCTGCGCCTGGTGGGCCGCTACCTGGAGCGCATCGCCCAGCGCTCCCAGGAGGGCATGGAGGAGGTGGGCACGCACCTGCAGGAGGGCTTGAAGCACCACGAGGTGATCCGCTCGTTCGGCGCGACCGAGTTCCTGCTGGACCGGTTCAGGAAGGGCAACGAGCGGACGGAACGGGCGATGACCCGGCGTGGCCTCGTCGCCGCCGCGCAGATCCCTGTCACGCAGATCCTGGCGTTCGCTGCCGTTGGCGTCCTGGTGGCGGTGCTGGCCATCAGCGCCAACGAGGGCAACATGACGATAGGCGAGATAGTTTCGTTCATAACGCTGGTCGCGCTGCTCTCCACGCCGGCGCAGCTGCTGCCCCGGGGGTTGGCGATGTACCAGCAGGCGGCGGCCGCGGCGCGCCGGCTCGGGCAGCTCGATCGGGAGGCCCCGCAACCCGTCGGTGATACACCCGGTGCAGGCAGGCCCGGACACGCCGGCGAGCAGCGGGTGGAGCTCCGCGACCTCACGGTCTCCCTCGGGGGAACGAAGGTGCTCCACAGCCTGAGCGCGGTGTGGGAAGGCCCCGGGCTGGTGGTAATCGAGGGGGAGAGCGGCAGCGGCAAGACGACGCTCCTGCGCACGCTGCTGAGATTCATCAGACCGGCCGCTGGCGAAGTGCGCGTAGGCGGCCTGGAGCTCTCGCGCTGGGAGGAGGCGCAGCTGCGCAGCCATGTGGCGTACGTGCCGCAAGGCCACGACCTGCTCGCCGGTTCGATACGCGCTAACCTCGACCTGGGCCGGGGCCTGCCCGACGAGCTGCTGTGGCAGGCGCTCGCCTCGGTCGGGATGGAAGAAACCGTGCGGGCGGCAGCGGGAGGACTTCAGCACGAACTGGGCGAAGACGGCGGAGGCTTCTCCGGCGGGCAGCGGCAGCGGCTGGGCATAGCCCGGGCGCTGCTGAGCGACCCGGCGGTGCTGCTCCTCGACGAGCCCACCTCCAACCTCGACGCTGCGGCCGAGGCCAGCATAGTGCAGGTCCTGCGCGACCAGGCACGCAGGCGGCTGGTGCTGGCCGTTGCCCACCGGCCCGCCCTGGCGCAGGCCGCGCACGAGGTGTACCGCATGGAGGACGGCCGCCTGCGCAAGATTGGCGAGGCGAGGCAGCATGCCTGACAGCAGCATCTACGCCAACGCGGCGCTCTACGACGAGCAGTACGAGACGTACCGCGATGACCTGCCCCACTACCTGCGCCTGGCAGAGAAGTACGGCAGCCCCATCCTCGAGCTGGGCGCCGGCACCGGGCGCCTGACCGCCCCGCTGGCGCGCGCCGGGCACCATGTGACGGCGGTGGAGGTTTCGGAGGCGATGCTGGAGCGCGCCCGTGAGCGGCTGGGGCAGGAGGGCCTGCTGGACCGGGTCGAGCTGGTCCGGGCCGACATGCGCGAGGTCGAACTGGGGTCCCGCTTCCCGCTGGTGATCGCCGCGTTCAACACGCTCATGCACCTGCACACGCTGGGCGACCAGGACCGGGCGCTGTCGCGGGCCGCGCAACACCTGGAACGGGGCGGGGCCTTCGCCTTCGACCTGTACAACCCGCGGCTGGGCCAGCAGGGGGTGCTGCGCCGGGAGGCCCACTGGGGCCGGGTGGGTGGCGAGAGCTCGGAGCTGTTCCTCGTCCAGGACCACGACCCCCTCGCCCAGGTCGTGCTGTCCCGCTACTACCTCGATACGGTAGACGAGAACGGCTACCTGCGCCGCCGCACGGAGACGCTGCGGCAGCGCTACTACACGCGCTTCGAGATCGAAAGGGCGCTGCTGTTCGCGGGCTTCAGGCGCGTGGCCTTCCAGGGCGACTTCTCCGGCAGGCCACTGGAGGAGGACTCACCCTACCTGGTCGGTACGGCGCTGCTCTGAGTCTGGGCAGTCTCCAGCACGCTCATGGCGGCACTCACGCCGGCCCCCTGCGGCACTGGAACCCCCAGGTCGCGCAGGCCCCACTCGAGTGCGGCGACGACCGTGAGCGCGTCGAAAGCATCGGCCCAGCCGAGCATTGAGGGCCTTACCAGGTACTCCTTCGCTTCGTCCTGGCCGCCCGAGATGGCGATGCCCCGACGGCGCAGGGCGGCCACCAGCTCGCCGGCGGCGACGCCTTCCGGCGTGCGCAGGGCCGCGACGGCTGGGCTGGGCCTCACGGCGAACTGCTGCATGCCCATGGCCCTGCCACCCGCCAGCACCGCGCTGTTCAGCCGCTCCTTCTCCCGCCACAGCCGCTCCACCCCGTTCTCGAGGAGCAGGTCGAGTGCGACGTCGAGGCCGGCGACGAGGCTTACGGCGGGGGTGAAGGCCGTCTGGCCCTGCGCCTGGTTGCGGCGTTCGCGGGCGAGGTCGAGGTAGTAGTGGGGGGTTTTCTCTGCCCCGTCCACCCGGCGCCAGGCGCGCTCCGAGAGCCAGGCCACGGCGAGGCCGGGAGGCGTGAGGAGGCCCTTCTGGGAGCCGGAGATGAACGCGTCGATGCCCCACTCGAGCGGGCGCAGCTCGGCGGCCGCCAGCGAGGTGACAGCGTCCACCAGGAGCAGTGTTTCGGGCGCGGCATTCCGTACCGCGCGGGCATAGCCCTCGACATCGTGGAGGACGCCGGTGGAGGTCTCGCTGTGCGTGGTGGTGACCGCAGCCGTGTCCGGGTGCTCGCCCAGGTACTGCTCCAGCTGCGCCGGCGGGACCGACTGGCCCCAGGGGGCAGTGAGCTGAACCACCTCGTAACCGAAGGAGCGGGCCATCTGCGCCCAGCGCTCACCGAACTTCCCGGCGTGGAGCGAGACGACCTTTGAGCCGCGTGGCACGGCCGCGAGGAGTACGGCCTCGAAGGCAGCGGTGCCGGATGCGGTGAGCACCAGGACGTCCTCGCCCGGGACGCAGGCGAGCGTCGCCAGCTTCTCCCGCACGCGCTGGAGAAGCTCGCGGAAGCGCTCGCCGCGATGCAGGAAGACGGGCCGGCCCACGGCCTCGAGGACGGCCGGGGGCACCTCCACAGGGCCGGGGGCGTAGAGTCGCTGTTTCACTCGTCGTTCCTCCACTTCAGGGCGCCCTGTCAAAGGCGCACGGCGCGGAGCGTCCTGATGACGTCCTCCATGGCCCGCAGGCGCTCCAGCACCGGTGTCTCCGGCACCTGATCGAGGGTGAGCGCGAACATCGCCAGGCCGTCGCCGGGCACCTTGGAGAGCTGCATGCTGCTGATGTTGATGCCCTCCTCACCCAGGACCGTGCCTACCCGGCCAATGGCGCCCGGGCGGTCGTAGTTGGTGCAGATGAGCATGGTTCCTTCGGGCCGGATCTCGATCGGGTAGCCCTCGATATTGACGATGCGCGGCTGGTCGCCCATCACGGTCCCGCCCGCACTGGTCGAGTGGTCGTCGCTGCTGGCGGTAACCAGCACGTGCCGCGTGTAACCCCGGCCGCGCGACGCTGTCGTCCGCGAGATGCGGATATCGCGATCCCGGGCGATCGCGAGGGCGTTCACATAGTTGGGCGCAGAGGTCAGTATCGGCTCCAGGAACCCCTTCACCACGGCCACGGCGATCGGGTCGGGGTCGATGGGGAACTCGCCGCTGAACTCGACCTCGATGTGCCGGGCCCGGCCGCGCAGGAGCTGGGCCACCATGCGCCCCAGCGACTCGCCCAGCTGCAGGTACTCGCCCAGCGCCTCCATGACGTCGGGGGCAAGGGCGGGGGCGTTGACCACGCCACGCGAGTAGTCGCCGGCGAGCGCCATGACGGTGCGCTCGAGGATCTCCTCCCCCACCCGCGCCTGCGCCTCCTGGGTGTTCGCGCCCAGGTGGGCGGTGAGCACTACGTTGTCGAGGTGGAGCAGCGGGTTCTCCGGTCCCGGGGGCTCGAGGGTGAAGACGTCAACGCCGGCGGCGAACAGGTGACCACTGGCGAGCGCCTGGGCCAGGGCGTCCTCGGCGATGATTCCACCGCGGGCCGCGTTTACCACGACCGCGCCCGGTGGCAGCAGGGCCAGCTCGCGGGCACCGATCATGCCCCCGGTCTCCTCTGTCAGCGGCGTATGCACGGTCAGGAAGCGGGCGCGCACCAGCAGCTCATCCAGCTCCTCGACGAGCTCGACATTCAGCTCCTGGGCCCGCCTGCGCGAGATGTAGGGGTCGAATGCGACCACCTTCATGCCCAGCCCCTGGGCGCGCCGGGTGACGATCGAGCCTATGCGCCCCAGGCCTACCACTCCCAGCGTGCTGTCCTGGATCTCGCGACCCAGGAAGCTGCGGTCCCAGGTTCCCGACCGGATCAGACGGTCGGAACGGCCCAGGCCGCGGGCGGCCGCAAGCATGAGCGCGATGGCAAGCTCGGCGGCCGACACGTTGTTCGCCTCGGGGGCGTTCACCACGACGATGCCGCGCCTGCTGGCCGCGTCGAGGTCGATGTTGTCCACCCCCACCCCGCCGCGGCCAATCACCCGCAGGCGCGGCGCGCAACTGAGCAGCTCGTCATCGACCTGTGTCCTGGAGCGCGTAATGAGCGCGTCGTATTCGCCGGCAATCAGCAGCAGTTCCTGCCGGGAGATACCCGCGCGGTAGTCGAGTTCGACTTCCGGGTACTCCCGGTCTCCCAACTGGATGCTGTCGGTGACCAGTACCCTGAACATAAGCAGCGACGATATCACGCCGGCCACGCGGCTCACGTCGATAGTCGGACCTTGCGGAAGGGCTCCCCGGATCCGGGCCCCGCCTGTCGGGCTACTCGCCGTCCCGCGGGCTGGTAACGAAGCCCACGACCTTCCAGTCGTCCGGAACCCGGAACGCGTCGACGCCCAGGACGTCCATGCCCAGGGTCCCCGAGAGACTCACAAGCGTGGGGAACCCGCCCAGCAGGGCGTCAAGTGCCGCCCTGCCCTCCTCGGAGAGGGAGTTCGTCTTGGGGTAGAAGAGTATGTCTACCCTCGTGCTCTCCCCCGCCGGGACCGGAACGGGCCGCAGGTCGTCGGCGGCCACGAAGACGTTTGCCACGTCGAGCCGCAGGTCCTTGCCGTAGAGGAAGTAACCGATGTCGCCCGGATTGTGTGCGCTCAGCACCAGGCGCACCACCGGCATCTCCCTGTTCAGGAGGTAGGCGAGGCTCTCCTCCTCGACCAGGCGCAACTGCGGCGGCATTACCGCCTCGCGGGGGCGCAGCTGCCCCTCGGCGAGGACCATCCGGTTGGTGGTGAAACGGAAGGCGGTGCTGCTGAAGGTGAGCTCGCCGCTTACCGTGAAAGGCAGGGGCTCACCGGCAAAGGAGCGGACGACGGCCCGCAGCAGCTCCGGCTCGCTGGCAAGGTTCGTCTCGAACTCCCAGAGAATCGGGGTCGTCGCGCCCGGTTCGACATAGGCGTCGGGGCGCATCGTCCCGCGGGTGACTGTCTTGCCGCGCAGGCTCACCTGGTACTGGATCTCCTCCAGGCGTACCGGGAACTCGTTCTCGTTGAGGACGCTCGTGCCTATCGCCACGGCAATGGCCGCGCCGGCCCCGGGCGGGTCGAAGCGGTCGATCCTGGTTTGCCCTTCGACGATCCTGAAGCGGGGCGTGGCCACATCGCCAACCTGCTGAGCGGTGCGTATCTCCCCGGCCGGGACGCAGGCCGCCAGGAGCAGCAGGGCCAGCAGTGACCAGGAGAGCAGGAGTTTACGACGCTGCATTGTTGCGGGCCTCACCCTCATACAGGGGAGAATAGCAGAAGCCCTCCGTGCCCGACCGGCAGGTGCGATCGCTAGATGACCTGGCGCAGGCCCAGGGCGTGGCTGCGGCGTTGCAGCTCGGCCTTCAGGCGTGCCGCCCAGGCGGCCTCCAGATCCGGGCTTGCCTGCAGGATCCGCTTGGCCAGCTCACGGCACTCCGCGATCAGCTGCGTGTCGTCAACCAGGCTGCCCAGCTGCAGGTCCGGCAGGCCCGACTGCCGGGTGCCGCGCAGCTCGCCAGGGCCGCGCAGGGCGAGGTCCTTCTCTGCGATCTCGAAACCGTCGTTGCTGCGCTGGATGACTTCCAGCCGCTTCTGGGTGCTTCGCGACCGCTCGCCCGCCACCAGTATGCAGGTGGCCTCGTGGCCGCCACGGCCAACCCGGCCGCGCAGCTGGTGCAGCTGGGAGAGTCCGAACCGCTCGGCGTTCTCGATGATCATCAGCGTGGCGTTGGGGATGTCCACCCCCACCTCGATCACGGTCGTCGAGACGAGCAGGTCGAACTCGTGACGGCGGAAGCGCTCCATGACCTGGTCCTTCTCCTCGCCGCTCATGCGCCCGTGCAGCATCTCGATGCGGCAATCCGGCGGGAGGATCTGTTTCAGGTCCTCGTACATCTGCGTGGTGGAGACCACCTCCCCCAACGCCTCGCTCTCCTCGATGAGGGGCGTGACCAGGAACACCTGATGGCCGCGGCGAATCTCCTCCGTGGCGCGGTGGTAGACCTCGCGGCGCCGGCTGGCGTCCACCAGGCTGGTCCGCACCTCCTTGCGGCCCGGCGGCAACTCATCGATGACGGAGAGTTCCAGGTCACCGTACACCGTCAGGGCCAGCGACCTGGGGATGGGCGTCGCGCTCATGACGAGGACGTGCGCGTCATCGTGGAGCAGCTTGCGGCGCTGCTCGACCCCGAACCTGTGCTCCTCGTCGATTACCGCCAGGCCCAGACGTTCGAACTCGACGCCCTCCTGTATCAGGGCGTGGGTGCCAACCGCGAGAGTGGCCTCCCCCGAGGCGATACGTCCCAGCGCCTCGCGCCGCTGCGCAGCGCCCATGCTGCCTGTAAGGAGCTGGGAGCGCATGCCCAGCGGGTAGAGGTAGTCGCGCAGGTTGAGGAAGTGCTGCCTGGCGAGGATCTCCGTGGGCGCCATGAGGGCCGACTGGAAGCCGCGCAAGGCCGCCGCGTAAACCGCGGCTGCTGCCACTGCGGTCTTCCCGGAACCCACGTCGCCCTGGAGCAGGCGGGCCATCTGCTGGCCGGAGGCGAGATCCTGCAGGATCCCGTCCAGAGCCCGCCGCTGCGCAGCGGTGAAGCTGAAGGGCAGGCTCGCCTCGAACCTGGCCAGCTCCTCTTGCGATGCCGTGATCCGCTTCCCCTGCACGTCCCCCGAGCGGTTGAGGAGCATCCGCAGCTCGAGCAGCAGGAACTCGTCGAACTTGAGCCGCCTTTCGGCGCTGCCGTACTCCTCGGCGCTCTCCGGAAAGTGGATGGTGCGCAGCGCCTGACCCAGGGGGATGAGCTGCGTGGAGCGCAGGATGCTTAGCGGCAGGTGGTCGGGGATGAGCTCCAGCGCCTGGAGGAGCCGGTGGACCGCCCGGCGCAGGTAGGCCTGCGAAAGTCCCTGGACGCTGGGGTAGACGGGCACGATGCGGCCGGTAGAGAGGGATTCGCTGTCGTCGTCCACCTCCATGTGCTGCACGCCGATCTCCCGCTGGCGGCCGGCGACCTTCGCGCGGCCGCTCACGATGAGCCGCTGCCCCGGCCACACCTGCTTCTCCAGCCAGGGCTGGTTGAACCAGACCGCCGTGAGCCGCGACCCCTGGTGGTCCTCGAGGAAGGCGCGGAAGATGTAGAGGCCGCGCCGGCTGCGCATCCCCTTCACGCCCCTCACGGTGCCCGCGACGGTGGCCATGTCGCCATCGTTCAGGGAGGCCAGCGATGGCAGCGTGCGGCGGTCCTCGTGCTTCCTGGGGAGGTAGTAGAGCAGGTCCCGGTAGGTGCGCACGCCCACCTGCGCCAGCTTCTTCGCGGCGCCCTGGCCCAGGTCGATGAGCCCCTCCTCAATACCCGAGTCCAGGGATTCGTGTGTCAAACTTTGCCGTGGCCCGCCCGCGGCCCGTGTGCCTGCAGCCGGACGCGCTCCGGCCCGGCCGGCACGGCCCTCCCGCCGCCGCGGTGGGGACGGCCTGGGGGCAGCGGCCTCCTGCTCATCGAGCAGGCGCAGCGCCTCCTTCAGGCGCTCCGCGCGCCTTTCGGGCGTAAGCTGCCCGTAACCCTCCATGACCCGGGCCACGTCGGCGAACGGCTTGCCGACCGTGCCCAGCAGCTTCTCGAGGCCACCGACGACACTGGTATCCCGGCAGCCGTTCTGCAGCTCGAGCTGGAGGGGTTTGCGTAGTCGTTCACGCAGCTGGGCAACCGTAGCCACGAGAAGAGTCTATCCGGCCCTGTTATAGGCTGGGTATTAAGTAAGGAACCACCCTTGGAAGAAGACCCGACAGAATCCACACTTGAGATCCGTGATGCGCGCCGCTGGCTCGTGCTGGCCGCTGCTGCCCTGGGCGCGTTCTCGGCCACCGTCACCGGCACCAGCGTCAACGTGGCGCTGCCCTCCCTGGTAGAGATCTTCAATACGACCTTCCCGGTCGTCCAGTGGGTCGTGCTCGCCTACCTGCTGTCCATGAGCGCGCTCCTCCCCATCGTGGGGAGACTGGCCGACATGTGGGGAAAGAAGGCGATCTTCATCGCCGGCTTCGTGGTGTTCGTGCTGGGCTCCCTGCTCTCCGGACTCGCCCCCACCATCGGCTGGCTCATCGCCATGCGCGCCTTCCAGGGGATCGGCGCGGCGGTACTGACCTCGATTGGCCTGGCGATCGTCACCGACGTCTTCCCCGCCGAGGAGCGGGGGCGGGCCATCGGCATCACGGGAGCGGTGCTGTCCACGGGTGTCGTGTTCGGCCCGACGCTGGGCGGTTTCCTGGTGGATTCGCTGGGCTGGTACTGGGTCTTCCTGATCGGGGTGCCGGTCGGGCTGGTCGGCATCCTGCTGACGCTGCGCTTCGTGCCGGCCTACCGGAGGGGTCCGCGGCAACGGTTCGACATTCCCGGTGCGGCGCTCCTCCTCGTCACCCTCCTGAGCCTGTCGCTGGGCCTGACCCTGGGGCAAAGCCTCGGTTTCACCTCGACGATCGTGCTGAGCCTGCTGGCCCTCGCGGCCATCGGCACTGTCGCCTTCATCGTCGTCGAACGGCGTATCGACCAGCCGCTGCTCGATCTCGAGCTGTTCAGGAACCCCACCTTCACGCTGGGGCTGGTGGTGGGCTTCATCACCTTCGTATCGATAGCGGGAACGATCTTCCTGATGCCCTTCTACCTGGAGAATGTGCTGGGCTACCCGCCCTTCCAGGTCGGCATTCTCATGTCGGTGAGCCCGATCCTGCTCGTCATCGTCGCCCCGCTGGCCGGCTGGTTCGGCGACCGGTTCGGGGAGAGGCCGGTGACGGTGGCGGGCATCTCGGTGCTGCTGCTGGGCTACCTGGCCCTGGGCAGCCTCACCGAAACGAGCAGCGCCACTGGCTACGTGCTCCGCTTCGTCCTGGTGGGGCTGGGCATGGCCATCTTCCAGACGCCCAACAACAGCGCGATCATGGGTTCGGCACCGAGGGGACGCTCGGGCGTGGCGGGGGGACTGCTGGCGCTGACCCGGGCGCTCGGGCAAACAGCCGGGATAGCCGTGCTGGGCAGCCTCTGGGCGGGCCGGGTAGCTGCCCGGGCCCAGGCGGGAACTGCCAACGACTTCGCCGCCACCGATGCACCCGCCCACCTTCAGGTCGCAGGGCTGCACGACATGCTTACGGTCATTCAGATCGGCATAGCCTTCGGCCTCGTACTATGCGTATGGGACCTCATACGGAAGCGGGAGGAAGCCGTCCCGGTGCACTCCGGGGAAGCCCCGCAGTAACGTCCTGGCCGCGGGAGCGGTGCCCGGGCATCCGCATACAACGCGGACACGTCGCACCCTTACCTGTTATAAATATTGACTGGAGGCCAAAATTGATGAAGCGAGCAGTTGCAGTCGTTGCACTACTGGTATCCCTGGCGTTTGCCCAGGAGTACGACCTCGAGGGTCGGGTCCTTGTCGTAGGCTCGGACACCACCTATCCCCCATTTGAAACCGTGAACGAGCAGGGCGAGATCGTCGGCTTCGACGTGGATGTCGTCAACGCCGTCTGCACCGTCATCAACTGTGAAGCCCAGTTCCAGACGACCGCCTGGGACGGCATCTTCCCGGCGCTCGCGGCGGGCGAGTTCGACATGGTCGCCTCGGGTGTGACGATCACCGAGGAGCGCGACAGGGTCGTCGACTTCACCATCCCCTACTACGAGGTCGAGCAGGCGATCACCGTGCGCGTGGAGGACGAAGGCTATGCGCTGGAGGACTTCACGGAGGGTGGCGACCTGGTCCTGGGCGCCCAGACCGGCACCACCAACGCCGGCACCGCTCAGGACCTCGTGGGCCGCGACCGGGTACGCCTCTACGACGACTTCAATGCGGCCGTGCAGGGTCTGCTCAACGGGGATGTCGACGGCGTCGTCATCGACGACGTGACTGCAGATGCCTTCGTTCAGCAGTACGCGGGCGAACTGACCGTCTCCATCCGGGGCGTCGAGTCCGGCGACCGGCTGGGCTTCGCGGTACCGGAGGGTGACGAACTGGCCGATGCACTGAGCTACGGCATCGAGCAGATCGACATGGACGGCACTCTGGATGAACTGATTGAGAAGTGGTTCACGGCAAGCCAGTAGGGCCCGTGAACGCCTGAACGGGTACGAGGGGCCGCTAGCGGACCCCTCGTACCCTTTTTTGATGGTTAGGCTAGAATTTCCAGCCAGGAGGAGTCTCTTTTGACAAACGGAAAAGCCCCCAGCAAGGGACGCTTGAGGATCCTGCAGCGCATCCCGCCTACGAACCTGCTGCTCCTCGCCGCAGTTCCGTTCGTCATCTACCTCTTCGCAACCGTCGAGGATTACCAGGGGGCCCTAAGGTTCATAGCTCCGGGCATCTGGACGACGATCCAGGTGACGGTCCTTGCCTACGTGCTCGCCGTCGTCCTGGGTCTCGCCCTGGCGGGGCTGCTCCTCCTGAAGATGGGCAAGCGGACGATCCCGATCTTCGGTGCGGTGGCACTGCTCCTCGCCGGGACATCCCTCTACTTCTATACCCGGCCCAAGGTCGAGTATCAGCTGGTCGGTGAAACCGAGGGGCTCGTCGCCATCATGCGCGGCACCCCGGGCGGCCTGACGCGGGAGATCCAGCGGGGCACCTATACGGACGATGGCCAGCCGCGCAACATCCGTGCCGTCGTGGATGCCGAGGCTGCGCTGCTGCGGCTGGAGAACGGCGCCGTAGGAGCTGCCTTCCTGCCTGCCGACGCCGTACCGGATGGGGCGCCGGTCCTGTGGGAGGTGGCCTTCCTGCCACCCGGTGCGAGCCAGCCCGCCATGGGCCTGGGCGTCCTCGCAGTGATAATGGGACTCCTCACCTTCGCCGGCTGGCAAAGCGGCAAGCATCCCCTGGGCATCTTTGCCGAACTCTACGTGGACATGATCCGCGGCATCCCCATGCTCGTGATCATCCTCTACATCGGCTTCCCCATCCAGGGTGCGCTGCGCGACCTGTCCGGCGGCTTCCTCGAACCCTCGCGCATGACGAGGGGTATCATCGCCATTGGCCTGGGCTATGCCGCTTATATGGCAGAGATCTTCCGGGCCGGCATCCAGGCGGTCCCCAAGGGCCAGATCGAGGCGGCCCGTTCGCTGGGTCTGGGAGGCTGGCAAACTGCCCGTTACGTCGTGCTGCCGCAGGCCATCCGCATCGTGATCCCGCCCCTCGGGAACGAGTTCATTGCGATGCTCAAGGACTCGTCCCTGCTGTCGCTCCTCTCTCTGCGCGAGATCACCCAGCGGACCAGGGAGTACGCGGCCGACACCTTCGAGTACTTCCCGGCCTTCAACACGGTCGCCCTCCTCTACATTGGCCTTACTCTGGCGGCCTCCTCGATGCTGAAAACTATCGAGCGCCGGGCAAGACAACCTGCCTGAGCAGCGCGTAAAGGGGTACACCACGACCACCGCAGCAATCGATCACCAGGCCCTTCTGAACAACCTGGCGGGCATCCGCAGCATCCTCGCGGCCCCCACCCGCGTGATGCCCGCGGTGAAGGCGAACGCATACGGCCACGGCCTGCTGCCCGTGGCGAGGACGCTGGAGGCGGCCGGGGTGTCCTGGCTGGCCGTGGCGACACCCGAGGAGGCGCTGGAGCTGCGCCAGGGCGGGGTGAACACGCGCATCCTGCTGATGCTGCCCGCCTTTCACAGGATCGACGAGCTCATCGACGCGCAGGTCGACCTCACCGTCAGCGGACGCGAGTCGCTCGCCGCCGTGACAGCCGCCGGCCGGGGCGCCAGGGTCCACCTGAAGGTAGACACGGGGCTGGGCCGGCTGGGCATGCCTCCGGATGAAGCCGCACTGCTGGCGCGCGAACTGGATGCCGACCCGCGCGTGGAGTTCGCCGCAGTGTGGACGCATTTCGCGACCGCCGACGAGCCCGCCAACCCCTTCGCCGCCACCCAGCTGGAGCGGTTCCAGGAGCTCCTGGCCCGGCTGGGGAGGGAGGGCACGCTGCCGCCGCTGAAGCACGCGGCGAACTCGGCGGCGACCCTCTCCATGCCTGACGCCCACTTCGACCTGGTGCGGCCGGGCATTGCCCTGTACGGCTACCCACCCTCGCCCATGCTGGCCGGTCTGCTCGACCTGAAGCCGGTGATGACCGTCTACGCGCCCGTGACCCATGTGAAGAGGGTTCCGGCGGGGACGCCCGTCTCTTACGGCTCCACCTGGCGGGCGGCCCGGGAGACGCAGCTTGCAACGGCCCGGATCGGTTACGCGGACGGCTACCCGCGCCTGCTGGGGAACCGGGCGCACGCCCTGCTGGCGGGCCGCAGGGTTCCGGTGGTGGGCCGTGTCTGCATGGACCAGCTGATGCTCGACGCCGGCGACCTGGCCGTGCAGGTGGGCGACGAGGTCGCCCTCTTCGGGAGCGAAGGTCCCACGGCCTGGGAGCTTGCCTCACTCCTGGACACGATCCCCTACGAACTGCTCACCATGGTGGGGGGCAGAGTAGAACGCAAGCACCTCCTTCCCGCCACTCCCGGCCGGGCGGTGGGGTCAGGCTAGGGGCATGCCCGCGCGGGCAACTCGGTTTATACTCTGACCTTCGTGGAGGTCCCAATGTCGTACATCGTTGTCGAGGGCGTGATCGGGGTCGGGAAGACGAGCCTGAGCCGCTTTCTCGCGCAGGAGCTGGATGCGAGGCTGGTCCTCGAGGTGGTGGAGGAGAATCCTTTCCTCGCACGTTTCTATGAGGAGCAGGAGCGCTTCGCCTTCCAGGTGCAGACCTTTTTCCTGCTCTCCAGGTTCCGGCAGCTGCAGGAGGTGAGCCAGGAGCCGCTCTTCAACCGCCACACCATTGCCGACTATCTCTTCGACAAGGACTTCATATTCGCGTCGCTCAATCTCTCGGGCGATGAGTGGTCGCTCTACCAGGAGCTCTACAGCCAGCTGAAGCCGCGGCTCACCCAGCCCGACCTGGTGGTGTACCTGCGGGCCCAGCCGGACCTGCTGCTGGAACGGATCGCCAAGCGCGGCCGCTCCTTCGAGCGCTCCATCGATCCCGGCTACCTCGCGCGCATCGGGCGCGCCTACGACGACTACTTCAGCCGTTACGAGGGACCCCTGAAGGTGGTGGAAGCCGCCAGCATCGACTTCGTCGAGCATGAACAGGACCGCCGGGACCTGCTGCACGAGATCCTCTCGCAGGCGAAGGCGGCGTAACGGTGTACGTAGCCGTCGCCGGCAACATCGGGGCCGGCAAGTCGAGCCTCACCCGCATCCTCTCTGAAACCTTCAACCTGACGCCCGTCTACGAGGCCGTCGAGGAGAACCCCTACCTCGAGGACTTCTACAAGGACATGCGCACCTATGCCTTCCACTCGCAAATGTTCTTCCTGGGCAAGCGCCTGGAGCAGCACCTCGCCCAGGTGAACCCCGGCCAGCGGGTGATTCAGGACCGGACGATCTACGAGGACTCGGCGATCTTCGCCCGCAACCTGTACGAGGAGGGGATCCTCTCGGGCCGCGATTACCGCAGCTACCTGCAGATGTACGAGGCGATTCGCCTTGCGCTCAGGCCGCCGGACCTGCTGATCTACGTGGACGCCAGCCTCGACACGCTGCGGCGGCACATCGAGCTGCGCGGCCGCGAGTACGAGACCTCCATTGGCGACGACTACCTGCTGCGCCTGGGCGCCCTCTACCGGAGCTGGATCGAGCGTTACGACCTCTCCCAGGTCCTGGTCATCCCCGCTGACGAGCTCGACTTCGTGATGAGCGAGGCCGACCGGGAGCAGGTAGTGACCATGGTAGAGCGCATGGGACTGAGCCGGCCGTTCGTGGGACATGGCCAGTAGAAGCAGGCACAGCAACCCGCAACTCCTGCCTCAGCTGCTCGCCCGCGCCTTGGGTGCCGGGGTCGACCAGGTCGCCCCGCTGCCTGCCGTCCCGGTAACGGGCATCGCTCAGGACCACCGCCGCGTGAAGCCGGGGGATCTCTTCGTGGCCCGGATTGGCGCCCGCTTCGACGCGCACGACTACCTGGATGAGGTGATCGGCGCCGGGGCGGTCGCGGTCGTCGGCTCGAAGCGGGAGCTGGCGGGCGACACGACGCTGGCCGTGCCCTATCTCTTCGTGCCGGACGACCGGTTGGCGCTGGCGCGTCTCTCTGCCTCCTTCCACGGGAATCCGTCGCAGCAGCTGCGGGTGGCGGGCGTGACCGGCACGGACGGGAAGACGACCGTCTCGTATCTCCTGCACCACCTGCTGGGCGGCTTTGTCAGCAGCGGGCTGCTCTCGACCGCCGGCGTGCGCATCGGTGAGCGGACGCTGCCGGGTGAGGGGCGCTTTACCACCCCGGAGGCAAGCGAGGTGCAGGCCCTGCTGCGCGACTTCGTCGACGGCGGCTGCACGCACGCGGTCGTCGAGACGAGCTCGCACGCCCTGGCCATGCACCGCGTCACCGGCACCGAGTACGACGTTGCCGTATGGACCAACCTCACGCCCGAGCACCTCGACTACCACGGCAGCTTCGGGGAGTACCGGGAGGCGAAGCTGGGCCTCATCCGCGCGGC
>CALKAI010000048.1 GCA_937983275.1 uncultured Trueperaceae bacterium
GAGCAGCAGCACCGGGAACGCCGGACTGTCGACAGGCCAGACGGCCATGGCCGATTGCACCGGTTGGGTACCTAGCGCTGGCATGTCTGTTGCCGGTTGCATGACCGTCAATCGCCCCCTGATGAACCCGGACTGGGCCGCACTGTCGCTTCGCCGCTGGCGATACCTCGAAACGTTTCAACCAACCTATAGCACTGGATTAATCCTCAAGGGGTGCGCGATTCCCATCCCGAGCTCATCCAGGCGGGCCGTGCCCGTTCTATCGCCGACATCACCGGGCAGTCCGGGTCGTGAGCTCCCGGCAGGTAGCCGGTGGACATCAGGAACTCCTCCACGATTTTCGGACCCATGAAGCGGAAGGTCTCACGGAACAGCCGGGTCCAGTCGCCCAGCTCCAGGGGGTGGTAGGCGTCCAGCCAATTGGCGAAGCTTCCATACTCCTCGCGTACCCGCTGCAGGCGCCGGGCATTCTCGATTACCGCATCGATCTTGGCCCGGTTGCGGATGATGGCGGCGTTGGCGAGCAGCCGCTCACGCTCCTCGTCGCCATAGCCGGCGACCTTGTCAATCGCGAAGCCGTCGAACGCCTCGTTGAAGGCCTCCCGTTTGCGCAGGACTGTCAACCAGGAGAGGCCGGCCTGGTTGATCTCCAGGGCCAGGCGCTCGAAGAGCTGATTATCCTGACGTACGGGAAACCCGTACTCGGTGTCGTGGTAGGCCCGGTGGTGTGGATCGTGCCGGGCGACGGAGCAGTAGCTGTCACTGACCCCGGTCCGCGTCTCTTCTGCTACAGCCATGATTCCTGTTCCTCTCCTCGCAACTTCCCTTGCGATTGCTGACCTCGTACTGTGCGCTCAGGTTACAGAAGGTGCCCGGCTGCGACGCCGCCCGACCGGCAGGAGCCCAGGGGCAATGGGCTTCTGCTGAACCGGTTTCCCAGCAGGTCCTGACGGCTTTGCCCGCGTGCTACAATCGCAAGTTGCCGCTTACTGCGGCGAGCCTACGCTGGGGAGGGCGGGAGCCTTCCAGATCCCGGTGCCAAGCCTGAATTCCGTCCTGAGGCGAGCTGCCTTGAAGGAGTTCGACCTGGGCGCCGGAATGTCTGTTGCTCCGCGCCACCAGCTCCGTAAAGGAGGTGACACATGCCTAATGCAACCTACGACCTGAACGTGATTCTGGATCCGCATCTCAACGAGCAGCAAGTGCAGGTTGAGAAGGACGCCATCAACACGCAGATCGAACGCGCTGAAGGTGAGGTCGTCGCTCTTGATGAGTGGGGAACCCGCCGGCTTGCATACCCGATACGCAAGCTGAATGAAGGTTATTACCTGGTCTATCGCCTAAATATTGCTGGTGATAAGCCTAAAGCGATCGAAACTGCACTTCGGCAGCGTGATAACGTCATGCGTGTGCTGGTCGTGAAAGACCGTCCGGAGTGGAAGACGCGCAAGAGCGCCGAACCGCAGGAGACGCAAGCTGCTGACTGAGACCGGCACGAGACCATCGCAGTCAAGCGCAGGAGAGGATCATGGCAAGAGGACTCAACTACATCTTCCTGGCCGGCACGCTCACGCAGGACCCTGAACTCCGCTACACCCCCGGTGGGCTGGCGATTCTGGAACTGAACCTGGGTGGCAACGACTACGTCATCGGTGATGACAACCAGCCACGCGAGTTGGCCTGGTATCACCGGGCTACCGTCTTTGGTGCTCAGGCCGAGATGCTGGCGAACCAGCTGGAATCGGGCAGCCCCGTATTCGTGGAGGGCCGCCTGGATTACCGGTCATGGGAGAACCAGGAAGGTCAACGCCGCAGCGCACTCGACGTAAGGGCGAACCGTGTTGAGGCTCTCACCTTCGGTCCGCGCACCGCGGAATCGGCAAGCGGTGAACCCACCGCCGTCGATGCACGGGGTCAGCACCGGTTGAGGAACGCACTCAACCAGGTGACGATCCTCGGCAACCTCACCCGCGATGCCGAACTGCGCTACACGCCTTCAGGCGCTGCAGTTACCCGTTTCAGCGTGGCCGTCAACGAACGGTTCCGCGACCGGACGGGCAACGACCAGGAGCGAACCCATTACGTCGACGTGAACGTATGGCGCGAGCTCGCAGAGGCATGCGGTGAACTGAGGCGAGGCGATCCGGTCTTCGTGATTGGTCGGTTGGTGAACGACTCCTGGACGGACAGAGACGGTAACAAGAGGTACACGACACGTATCGAAGGGTCACGTGTCGAGTTCCTGACCCGCGGTCCCGGCAATGGTGGAGCCGGTACTCGCGCGCAACCTGTAGGTGCGCGTGCCCAGGCGAGTCAGTTGGATATCGATGAAGAATTTCCACCGGAAGAGGATTTGCCCTTCTAATGGCAAGAGACAGTAGAGGAAGCAGCCGTCGCCGCGACAGGCGGGGCGGCCGCAGGGGCCGCAGGCCCAAGGTATGCCAGTTCTGCACGGGTGAGCTGGAAGTAACCGCGTACCACGACGACAAGATGCTCAGGCGGTTCATCAGCGATACCGCCAAGATCTTGCCGCGTCGCCGCACCGGCGTGTGCGCCAAGCACCAGCGTAGGCTCGCTACAACGATCAAGCGTGCGCGCACTCTCGCGCTCATCCCGATTACGGAGAAGCTGGTACGCCGATGAACGTCATTCTGCTGGAACCCGTCGAGAAGCTGGGTGACGCGGGTGATCTGGTCAAGGTACGCCCCGGGTACGCCCGCAACTACCTTGTCCCGCAGGGCCTGGCCCTGCCTGCAACAAAGGCCAACCGTGCCCAGCTGGAAGCGCGCCTTGCCCAGCGGGCCAAGCAGCTCTCTGCCCGTAAGGCCGATGCCGAGCGGCTCAAGGAGATGCTTGGCGACGCCGCACTCGAGATCCGCGTGCGCGCCGGCGAAGACCGCATCTACGGCTCCGTCAGCAACCGCGACATTGCGGATGCGCTTCAGGCTGCTTACGACGTCGAGGTCGATCGCAGGAAGATCGAGCTGGGCGACCCCATCAAGACCCTGGGTGAGTACACGGTCCCGTACCGTCCCCACCCCGAGGTCCAGATTGACCTGAACGTCAACGTCCTGGCCGAGGAGTAAGCGCCCAGGCAGGACCTTTTCAGACCGACAAACACCAGGGGTTGACCGCCACAGAGTTGGCGGTCAACCCCTTTCATGTGGCGGTGCGGATTGGCGGGCAGGCGGTCTTTTACGGTTTACTCTGGCATGGCCAGTAACCACCCCGCACAATCCCGCCTGTATGTTGATGCCCACCTCGACCTCGCCTACAACGCCGTTCGCGGCCGCGACCTCACGCTCTCCGTAGACAAGCTCCGGGCAAAAGAGAAACGCGACAACCAGGAGATCATGGCGACCCTGCCCGAGCTGTCCCAGGGCGGCGTAAGGCTCGTCTTCGCCACGATCTTCGTGATGCCCCGCAAGTACGCCCCTGCGGATGCCCCGGAATCGTTCACATACGAAGGCGCCCAGGAAGCGCACGAGCGGGCGGTCGAACAGCTGGAGCTATACCAGCGCTGGGAGGCCCAGGGGCGCATCACCATCATCAGGAGCGCCCGCGACCTCGAGCGGCACCTCGAGAGCACACGGACCGCGCCGGCCGGGGATGGTCCCGGCCACGCACCCGTAGGCGTCGTGCTGCTCATGGAGGGCGCCGATCCGGTACGCACCCCGGAGGAGCTGGGCTGGTGGTGGGAGCAGGGCATACGGATCGTGGGGCTCTCCTGGAAGGAGACCAGGTACGCCGGCGGCACCGGGGTGCCGGGCCCGCTGACCGACCTGGGCCGCCAGCTCCTCACCCAGATGCAGCAGCTGGGCATGGCGCTGGACGTGAGCCACCTTGCCCCGGAGAGCTTCTGGCAGGCCGTGGAGGGCTGGTCAGGACCGTTGCTGGCCAGCCACAGCAACTCCCGGGCGTTCGTCGACAGCGACCGGCACCTGGACGACGAAATGGTTCGTGCCCTCGCCCAGAGGGACGCGATGATAGGCCTGGTGCTCGCCAACCCGTTCCTCAAGGCCGGTGTGAGCCGGCAGGATCCGAAGTCGAGCGTCACACTCGCGGATGTCGGGGCGCAGGCCCGCCACATCGCCGCCATTGCCGGCTGGGAACGGGTGGGCATCGGTTCCGACTTCGATGGCGGGTTCGGCTTGCAGGAGACGCCGCAGGGCCTGGAGCGTGCCGGCGACTTCCACAAGCTTGCTGGAGCCTTTCCGGAAGAGGCGGTCCAGGGGGTGCTGGCCACGAACTGGCTCAGGTGGCTGCGCGCCAGCCTGCCCAACCAGTAGCGGTGTCGGGCGCGGCCTGGCCGGGGCCAGCCGCGCCCGCCTGTGATCAGCCAGAGTTCATGCGTTCCACGCGCAGCATGTTCGTCGTTCCGCGCATGCCGAAGGGCACCCCGGCGGTGATGACGAAGATGCCGTCGGGAACACCCATGCCCCGCTCCGCGATGGTGCTGGCGGCAACCTCGACCATCTCGTCGGTCGAGTGGATGTCGTTGCTTAGGTGGGGCACCACACCCCACACGACGGACAGCTGCCGATAGGCGCGGGGACTGGGCGTGATCGCCAGTATGGGCGAGGTAGGTCGGTTCCGCGAGACGCGCTGGGCGCTGGTGCCGGACGAGGTGAACGACACGATCAGATCGCCGTGCAGGTTGAAGATCATCTGGCAGGCGGCCAGGGAGACCGCGTCCGCTGTAGTCTCGTTGGGCCTGGGGGAGCGTTCGCGCATGACCGTCTGGTAACGCTCGTCGGACTCCACCGAGCGGGCGATCCGGTCCATCATCTCCACCGCCTCGACGGGGAAGGATCCCACCGCGGTCTCGGCCGAGAGCATGACCGCGTCGGTGCCGTCGTAGATGGCGTTGGCGACGTCGCTGGCCTCTGCCCTGGTTGGCGTTGGGTTCTGCACCATCGATTCGAGCATCTGCGTCGCCGTGATGACCGGCTTGCCGGCCTCCACACACTCGTGAATGAGGCGCTTCTGGATGAGCGGGACCCGCTCCGGGGGCATCTCCACGCCCAGGTCTCCCCTGGCGACCATCACCCCGTCGACCTCGCCCAGGATCTCATCGAACCGCTGGACCGCACCCGGCTTCTCGATCTTGGCCATCAGCTTCGCATTCGAGCCTGCGCGCGCCAGGTAGTGGCGCGCCAGGAGGAGGTCGTCGCGGGAGCGGACGAAGCTGATGGCGACCCAGTCGACGTCCTGCTCTGCCCCGAACAGGAGGTCTTCGACATCCTTGTCGGTCATCGCCGGAATGCTCAGGTCTGCGCCCGGGATGTTGATCCCCTTGTTGTTCGAGAGCACCCCGCCCTGGATGACCTCGCTCTCGATGCGGCCCGCCTTCGTGGCGGTCACCCGCACCTCGAGCCGACCGTCGTCGAGGAGGATCGTGTCGCCAATCTTCACGTCACCACACAGGCCGGTATAGGTGACGCCGACGCGCGTCTCGTCGCCCGGCGAATCGTCATCGCAGGTAAAGACGAACTTTTTCCCCTCCTCGAGCAGGACCCGGCCCTCCTCGAAGATGCCCGTGCGAATCTTGGGCCCCTGCAGGTCCTGCAGGATCGCAACGGCCGCCCCCAGCTTCTCGCTCTCCTGGCGGATGAACTGGATGTTCCGCTTGTGCATCTCGCGGTCGCCGTGCGAGAAGTTGAGCCGGAAGACGTTCACTCCCGCTTCGATCAGGTTCCGGATCATCTCGGGGTTGCCGGTCGCGGGACCGAGGGTGGCTACTATCTTGGTGCGCCTGATGCCGGGCCTCAAAACGAGCTCCTTCCCAGGAATCGCGCGTTGTCACCAAGCTCGAACTCGATCTCGAGGAGCCGGTTGTACTTGGCGAGCCGGTCCGACCGACTGGCCGACCCGGTCTTGATTTGTCCTGCATTGACGGCGACGGCGAGATCGGCGATGAAGGCATCCTCGGTCTCACCCGAGCGGTGACTGATCATCGCGCGGTAACCGCTCGACTTCGCGAGCTCTATCGCGGCCAGCGATTCGGAGAGGGTGCCGATCTGGTTGACCTTCACCAGGATGGCGTTGCCCACGCCGCTGTCGATGCCGCGGGAGAGGCGCTCGGTGTTGGTCACGAACAGGTCGTCGCCCACGAGCTGGACCCTGTCGCCCAGACGCTCGGTGAGGCGCTTCCAGCCGTCCCAGTCGTCCTCGGCCAGACCATCCTCGATGGAGATTATCGGGTACCTTTCCACCCAGTCCGCCCAGTAGTCGATCATCGCTTCCGGTTCCAGGATGCGGTCCTCTGCCTGCAGGTGGTAGCGGCCCTCGCGGAAGAACTCGGTGGAGGCGGGGTCGAGGCCAATGGCGATCTGCTCGCCCGGCGTGTAGCCGGCGGCCTCGATCGCCTGCAGGATCACCTCGACCGCCTCGGCGTTGCTGCCCAGGTCGGGGGCGAAACCGCCCTCGTCACCCACGTTCGTGTTGTAGCCCTTCCCGGCCAGCACCTTCTTCAACTGGTGGAAGGTCTCGACCCCGGCCCGCAGCGCCTCGGAGAAGCTCTGGAAGCCTACCGGCGCGAGCATGAACTCCTGCATGTCAACGCGGTTGTCGGCGTGCTCGCCACCGTTGATGACGTTCATCATCGGTACCGGCAAGGTGTTGACGCCGGCGCCGCCCAGGTAGCGGTACAGGGGCAGCTCCACGGCGTTGGCGGCCGCCCGCGCGGTGGCGAGCGAAACGGCCAGCAGGGCGTTGGCCCCCAGCCGCTCCTTGTTGGGCGTGCCATCGAGCTCGAGGAGTACACGGTCGACGTTCGCCTGGTCGATCGCGTCCATGCCGATTATCTCGGCCGCAATCGTTTCATTGACGTTGCTGACCGCCTGCCGGACGCCCTTCCCACCGAAGCGCTCTCCCCCGTCGCGCAGCTCCACTGCCTCGTGTGCGCCGGTCGATGCGCCGGAGGGAACCAGCGCCTTGCCCTGCGCCCCGCTCCCGAGCGTCACGACGGCCGCCACGGTCGGGTTGCCCCGTGAGTCGAGCACCTCGAGCGCGCGCACGTCTTCAATGTAGGTCATGCAATCCTCCTCAAACCTCTACAGCCCCTTCGTATCCCGCTTTGCCCGAGGGCAAAGTAAGCCTGCGATCTTTGGACCTGGGGATCAGGTGGTGCGCAGCGGTACGACCATCGCCAGGTAGCCCGGCGTGTCGGGGTCGACCATCACCGTGGGGGCGCTGTCACGGGAAAGCGAGATGCGTGCGCGGCCGCCAAGCGGAGAAAGGGCATCGGTGAGGTACTTGGCGTTGAACGCAACCGCAATCTCATGCTCGGAGCCCTCCTGCTGCACGGTCACCGCCTCCTGCGAGCGTCCGAATGAACCTTCGGCAGTTATCTGCACAGTGCCCTCGTGGACGAACAGATCGACGCGGTTGTTGGTCGTGCGATCAGCCATCAGAGACACGCGCGAGACCGCCTGGGAGAGCTCCCTGGCGTTCACCGAAACGGCAACCGGGAACTCGTGGGGGATGATCCGCTCGTAATCCGGGAAGGTGCCCTCCATGAGCTTGAGGTTCATGCGGATGCCGCTGCACTTCAGGCTCAGTTGGCTGGTGTTGGCACTCAGCTGCGCCTCGCCTTCGCCCAGGACACGGATCATTTCATCAACACTGCGGGCGGGTACGACTACCTGCGCATCCAGGCCGCTGCTCTCCTCCACCTGGTCGTAAGCCAGCCGGAAGCCGTCGCTGGCGATAGCGCGGGTACGGCTGTCGCTCAGTTCGAGCTTCACTCCCCGGAAGATCGCCTGGTAGTCGGCCGTTGCAGTCGCATAGCGGACGTTGGACAGGATCCTGTGGAGTGCGGGGGCGGGCAGGAGCCCGTCATAACTGTCTTCAAAGTCGAGCGCGGGAGCCTGGTCGGGGTCCACGAGCTGGAGACGCGTGGAGTAGGTGCCTGAACTGAGCCCCATCTCCTGCTCTTCGATGCTGAGCTCGACATCGTCACCTGGCAAGGCCCTGACGACCTGGCCAAGGACGCCCGCCGGAACTGCGATCTCACCATTGCCCGTGACGTCGGCAGGCAGCTGGGCCTCGATGTCGATATCCATGTTGGAGCCGCTGAAAACGAGCAACTGCTCTTCGAGCTTTATTCGCACCAGACTCAATCCAGGGTTGGAGGAGCGGGCCGGTACGATTCGCTCCACGTGCCCGAGCACATCGGCAAGCTGATTCTTGGAAACGTGGACCTTCATTAGTCACCCCTCTTACGTGTAGAGCATACCCTGTTGCCCTGTCCCTGATTGCCGCTGCCCTGGCCGGTCCCCATCCGGGAGAACCTGCGTCCCGAAGCTTGCAGGATAACGGATTGGCCGGTGCCACGCGCGCAGGAAATCCAGCGCTGACATCTCTGCTTTTGGGATTGCCAGAAGAGCTGAACGGATACTGGGTCGAGCCGGGGGTGGCGAAAATTCTCCCCTTAAAAACTTCAGTAGCCCTAGTAGTAGGGGCTGTGGAAAGTGTGGAAAAGGCAGTTTTGGGCGATCAGGACGGGAAAGTCCAATGTTGAGAAGAGTGTGGATAACTCCTGCCGGTTTGTGGATAACTTTCGGGTTACTCCACATGGATCCACAAGGCCCGTCAGGGACGGCTTTTCCACAAGCAAACCCACAGCTTTTCAACAGGTTATCTTCAGGGTTATCCACAGGCAGGTCGTCTGTGAGCTCCGTCCCCGACGTAACCCTTTGGCCTGCTCCTTGCTGCTAATCTGAACGAACTGTGCGCACGCTTCGGTTTGATGTAATTGTGGTGGGCGGTGGCCATGCCGGGATAGAGGCTGTACATGCAGCCGGCCGGCTCGGCGCAAAGGTCGCGCTGGTGCTCCCCAACCCTGACAAGATTGGCGTCATGCCCTGCAACCCTGCGATCGGCGGTCCCGGAAAGTCGCAGCTGGTTTTCGAGCTGGGAGCGTTAGGTGGCGTAATGGGCAAGCTCGCCGACTCAACGGCGATCCACGCCCGTACGCTGAATGCATCGAAGGGACCGGCCGTTCAGTCCCTTCGGGTGCAGAACGAGCGGGACGGCTATGCTGCCGCCGCCCGGGAACTCGTGGAGAGCACCCCCGGGGTCGAGATTGTTCGGGGAGAAGTGGCCGCACTGCTTACCGAGGACGGTCGGGTGAGCGGTTGCGCCCTCACCGATGGCAGCGAGCTGCTCTCCCCTTCCGTGGTTCTCTGCACCGGGACTTTCCTCGCCGGTGTCGTCTGGTATGGGAAGATGCAGCGGGCCGCCGGCCGCCAGGGCGAGCCGCCGGCACGGCATCTGTCCAAGAGCCTGCGCGAGACCGGGCACGACCTGCTCCGCTTCAAGACGGGCACGCCGCCCCGCATCCGGGCCGATTCGGTCGACTTCGACGTGCTGCAGGTGGTCCCCGCAGACAATCCCGCCCGGTCGTTCACCGGCAATCCCAGCCCGCGGGCAACCGAATCGCCCACCTGGCTCACCCACACGACGCCGCACACCCATGAGCTCATCGAAGCCAACCTGAACGAATCGCCCATGTTTTCGGGGGACATCGAAGGATCGGGCCCGCGCTACTGCCCGTCTATCGAGGATAAGGTTGTGCGCTTCCGCGACAAGGACCGGCACCTGCTCTTTGTGGAACCCGACGGGGTACAGACCAGCGAGGTCTACCTGCAGGGCTTCTCCAGCTCGTTGCCGCCCATCCTGCAGGACGACATGATCCACACGCTGCCCGGCTTCGAGCGGGCGGTCATACAGCGGTATGCGTACGCGGTGGAGTACGACGCCCTGGATCCCACCCAGCTGAGCGTCACCCTAATGTCGAAGCGTTTGCCCGGTCTGTTCAGCGCCGGTCAGATTAATGGCACCAGCGGCTACGAGGAGGCTGCGGCCCAGGGTCTCATAGCCGGTGTCAACGCCGCACGGTGGGCGGCCGGCGAAGAGCCCGTGTACATCCGGCGCGACCAGGGCTACCTGGGCGTGCTGCTGGATGACCTCGTTCGCTGGGGGATCGACGAGCCGTATCGGATGCTTACCTCTCGCAACGAACACCGGCTCCTGCACCGGCAAGATAACGCCGGCGAGCGCTTGGCTGCGGTGGGGCACAGTTGGGGCCTCGTGGATGACGAAAGGCTGGCTCGGCAGGAGGCCAGCAGCCGTGCTGTACACGGCGAAGTCGAGCGGCTCCAGGGGCTGCGCCTGCAGGGCGAGCTCGCCTCCAAGGTGTTGGCCCGCCCCGGTAACTCCTACGAATCGCTTCGGCCGCTTCTGGGGGAGTCGTCGCTTTCCCGTGAAGAGGGGGAACGGGTGGAGATCCTCGTCAAGTACGCCTCTTATATAGAGCGGAGCAGGCGGGAGTTGCAGTCGCGGGCGGAGTACGAGGAGGCGGCCTTGGGGGAGCTGGATATAAATTCCATCTCCGGTCTGTCGAATGAGGGGCGGGAGGCGCTTCTCCGTGAACGACCGTTGACGCTCGGGGCGGCGCAGCGGACTCGGGGGGTCAGGGACTCGGACGTAACAGCACTGCTCGTCCACCTTCGCCGTAAGCGGACTGTTTCACGTGAAACAGTGGCTGCGGCTGGGGATTAGTCAAAGGTAAGGAGCCCGAAGGTAGCACCCTAGCCCCGCTAAAGCTCAGGCTGTATCCTTGGAGTGTTGTTTCACGTGAAACAACACGTCCTCCCGCGGGTGGCTCGCCGCCCGCTCCCTTACTAGTTGCGCAGAGTGGAGTTTTCAATCGATAGCAGTATTGACGTTGCGCTAGGCAGATATCGGCAGCTGCTGGAGACGTACCACAGTACGCTGGACCTGGTCTCCCCCGCTGCCCTGCAACAGATCGACGTGCTTATAGAGGACTCGCTTGCCTATGCACGCTTCCTTGAGGAAGCGCTCGACCCGTCAGGCATGGTCCTGGACGTTGGTTCGGGGGCCGGACTGCCTGCGCTGCCCATGGCTATTGCCGCGCCCGAGCGGCGATTCTTGCTGGTTGAGAGGCGCCGGCGCAGGGCTACCTTCCTGAAGATCGCCATCTCGCAGCTCGGATTGGCAAATGCTGAGCTGTTCGAAGGTGATGTCCAGAAGGTCCAGGGATTCGAGGCGGCCGCGGTGACCGCTCAGGCCGTCGGCTCACTCGCCACCGTCTACTGCCTGACCCGTCATTTGCATGCCCCGCAAGTGTGGCTTCTGAGCCGCAAGGGCGAGCGCCTCGAGGAAGAGGTCGAAGAGTTACGCTCTCTTCAGGGCTTTGATATTGCCGAGTCAGCCGAAATCGGTCTCGCCTCCCGTGGTACCCTTTTCGCTGTCAGGGGGCCCGGAGGAGTAGCTTGCCCACCATAGGGGTAATCAATCAGAAGGGTGGGGTCGGAAAGACCACCACGGCGGTCAATCTGGCCGCTGCCCTTGCCTCCCACCGCCGCATCCTGTTGGTTGACCTTGACCCACAGGCGAATGCCAGCTCGGGCCTGGGCGTCGTAGAGCCGGAACGGACCATCTACGATGTCCTCATAGGCCGGGTTCCCGCGCGCCAGGCGGTGCAGCGGGTTGGAGAGGGCGACCTGCACATCCTTCCCGCCTCGGTGGATCTCGCCGGTGTGGCGGTCGAGCTGGATGCTACGGGGGAGAATCTGCAGCTGCTCTCCAAGGCGCTCCTGGGGGTTCGGCCCAACTTCGACTTCATTATCCTCGACCCTCCGCCATCTATGGGTGCACTCACGTTGAACGCCCTCGGTGCGGCCGACCACCTGATAGTGCCGGTGCAGACCGAGTATTACGCCCTGGAGGGCATTGCCGGAATGCTGGAGACCATCTCGCGGGTCCAGGGCGGGTTGAATCCCGATCTGGCCGTGCTGGGGATCCTGCTCACCATGTTCGACGGGCGCACAAAGCTCTCGCAGCAGGTGGAGGAGAACGTTCGTTCGCATCTGGGCGAGCAGGTCTTCGAGACGGTGATTCCGCGCAGTGTGCGACTGGCCGAGGCGCCATCGTACGCCCAATCGATCTTCGAGTATGCGGGGACGTCCGCGGGGGCCACCGCCTACAGCGAGTTGGCCCAGGAGGTGCTCATTCGTGTCAGCGAAATCTAGAGGGCTGGGGCGGGGTTTAGATGCTCTCCTGCCCAAGGTCGAGAAGGATCCTGATCTGCTGCCCCTCGCCAAGCTCAAGCCCGCCAAGAACCAGCCGCGCAAGACGTTTGATCCGGGCGCCATAGCGGACCTGGCTGCTTCGATTCGCGAGAAAGGCGTGCTGCAGCCGATACTGGTTCGTCCCGCCGGGGAGAAGTTCGAGATCGTGGCCGGAGAGCGCCGCTACCGTGCGGCGAAGGAAGCCGGCTTGGCCCAGGTACCCGTTATCGTGCGGGAGCTCGATGACCGGGAGGTGCTTGAGGTCGCGATCATCGAGAACCTTCAGCGGGAAGACCTCAATCCGGTTGAGGAGGCGTATGCATTCCAGGAGCTGATGAACCTGGGCCTGACACAGGAGGCGGTCGCGCAGAGCGTGGGCAAGAGCCGCAGCTCTGTGGCCAACGTCCTGCGTCTCCTTCAGCTCCCCGAGGCCGCATTGGAGGCACTCCGGAACGGAGAGATCAGTGCGGGTCATGCCCGCGCGATCCTTGCGCAGCCGGAAGGCGACCAGCTGTGGGCGCTCCAGAAGATCGTCGAGGGCGACCTTACCGTTCGTCAGGCTGAAGCGCTCAAACGCACGGCGATTACCGCACGCCGCAGCGCGAGCGACGAGCGCTACCGGGAGCTGGAGGAGTCGTTGGCACGGCACGCCGGCACGAAGGTGAAGGTAAGTGGGGGAGACCGCGGGAAGATCGAGCTACACTTCTACTCCCAGGACGAACTGGAGCGGCTCCTTGAGCTTTTGGGCTTCGAGGCCTGAGCGGGAGAGTAGCTCTCGGGCGGTCCAAACCAGCATTACCGACGCTGCCTCCGGCGACGAGCTGCGGGCGGCCAAGGAAATGTTTCACGTGAAACACCTCCGGATCCCTTCGCATTACTGACCGCCCACGCGGTGTTACCATCACACCCAGTCAGTCTACGGAGGAGAACATGAAGGAACCTGTACGCGTAGCCGTAACTGGAGCAGCGGGGCAAATCGGCTATTCGCTGCTCTTTCGCATTGCAGCAGGCGACATGCTTGGGAAAGACCAGCCGGTAATCCTGCAACTGCTGGAGATCACTCCGGCGATGAAGGCGCTGGAAGGGGTAGTCATGGAGCTTCACGACTGCGCCTTCCCGCTCCTGCACGACATCGAGGCGAGCGACGATCCTAACGTCGCCTTTACCGACGCCCACTACGCACTGCTGGTCGGTTCACGCCCCCGCGGAAAGGGCATGGAGCGGAAGGATCTGCTCGAGGCGAACGCAAAGATCTTCGTAGAGCAGGGGAGGGCGCTCAACGACAACGCCGACCGGAATGTGAAGGTGCTCGTGGTGGGTAACCCGGCGAACACGAACGCCCTCATCGCCATGCGGAACGCCCCGGAGCTGAAGCCGGAGCAGTTCACGGCAATGACGCGACTCGATCACAACCGGGCCATCAGCCAGCTGAGCCGTGAAGTCGACAGGCCGGTCAGCGCCATACGCAGGATGACGATCTGGGGGAACCACTCTGCAACCCAGGTCCCCGATCTTGGCAGCGCGCTGGTAGATGGGCAGCACGCGGCCGATCTGGTCGATTCCCAGTGGGTAAGTGAGCGTTTCATCCCCCGGGTACAAAAGCGCGGCGCCGAGATCATCGAAGCACGGGGAGCGTCCAGCGCGGCTTCGGCAGCTTCGGCAGCTATAGATCATGTGCGCGACTGGGTCTTTGGAACACCCGCCGATGACTGGGTGAGCATGGCGATTCCCAGCCGTGGCCACTACGGAGTAAGCGAGGGAATAATCTACTCCTTCCCGGTAACTGTAAGCAATGGCACCATTTCGGTCGTTGAGGACATCCGCGTGAGCGACGATGTCCGGAGGCGCATGGAGGAGACCGAGGCCGAGCTCCTCGAGGAGCGTGAAGCCGTAGCGGCAATGCTCTGACCAATAGGATCACGACGGGCCGCAGGCACCGCAGCCAGTTACAGGCGGGTCTGCGGCTCTCTTTGCACCACCTGACTCTCCTGCCTGCAACTGCTACACAACCAACTTCTCCCTCCCTAAGGCCAAAACCGCGTTCTCGGGTGTCAGACGAGAAACAGGGCCGCAGAGGGGCGGTGGTATCATCTAGCCGATGCCGGAGGAGACAAACAAGCGTGCCGTCCATGAGGCAATCGACCTTCTGCAGACCAAATGGACGTTGCACCTGGTTCGCTGCCTGCTGGAGGGGCCGGCCGGATTCAACGAGTTGAGCCGGGCCACCGGGGGGTGCAATCCCACCACCCTCACCCAGCGGCTGGACCACCTTTGCCGACTCGAGATCGTCGAGAAGACGGTCCTGTCCAGCAACCCGCCCAAGACCCGCTATGAGTTGACCGAGAAGGGCCGGCGTCTGCAGCAGGTGATCTACGCGATCGAAGGCTGGGCGCTTGAAAAGGGCGATGACTCCGGCGACCGCCAGACCATTTCCGCCTGATTCGAAATCTGCTTACCTTCAGGGCATTAATCGGACAGCGCCAGCCGCTCCTGGCGAGTCCCGGCGGTGACCGGAAGAATTCCGACCTGCCGCCGGTGCGTGCTACGATGCGCTTACCAAGGAAAGCGGTAAGCCATGGCCAGCAACTATTCTCAACCTGAACCAGCAAACGAAGAGCCAATACGCCAACTGCTTCGCCATCACGGGCTGCGTTATAGCAGGCCCAGGGAGGCCATACTTGAGCTTTTCCGTGAGGGGCACAGCCATATCGGCGCCGAAGAGGTACAGCAGGCACTGAGGGAGAAGGGCGAGGATGTGAGCCTCTCGACCGTCTACCTCAACCTGGGCGTCCTGCGCGAGGCTGGTGTCATCACCGAATTCCGTGGCGCAAACGGCCAGGCCCTTTACGACCATAATGTGACACCGCACCTGCATATCGTCTGCAAACGCACCGGGCGCATCATCGATGTCCCCAACATCGAGATCGACGGCAAGCCGCTCGACCGGTTCCTCAAGGAGCGGGTCGAGGAGGATACCGGCTGGATCGTTGAGGAGGCCCGCCTCGAGCTCGCCGGTACCTCGCCGGAAGGTCTGGCAGGGGAGGCAGCCCGGCCGCAAGGGGAGACAGAAGGGCGGGCAGGCAGCGAATGAGAAGAAGCAGCGAATGAGAAGCGCGACTCAACAAGTTGGAAAGCCGAAAATAACAAAATAGAATCCACAGCTTGACAATCTGTAAACCCACCCTTATCATTCGTGGAGAAGGAGGTTTACAGATGCAGCTCCACCCTATTGGTTCGCACGTAAATTGCCGGCTCGCGGAGCGTTACGAGGACGTCCTCAGGTACCGCCGTACCCGCACTTCGGTAGTGCGCCCTGCTCTCGCCAGACTCCTGCACGGATTGGCCAACTGGGTGGAGGGGCGCATCGAACATCACTCTGCCTCCTTCAACCCTGCCCACCTGGGCGTTCGCGCCGGCATTCGCACGGCGACGGAAGGAGCACCCCGTGAACGATAGAGAACGGATCGAGAGCCTGGCCAACGAAGGTCGCATCACCCGGGAGGAGGCCAACCGGCTTCTCGAACTCATTGACGACATCGACAGCACCGAGCAGAGCGTTCACGAGGCCGAGGAGCAGGCCCGATTCGTGCAGCCTGCGCAGGCACCGGTACCACCGCAAGCGGAACCGGTCCAGCCGGCCGCACCGCAAGATCCGGTTCCTCCAGCCGGACCGGCACCTGAGGCCCACCAGGGTTCGAACGCCGGCCAGCAGGAGCCCGCCAACCCGAACCCGGCCGGACCGGGGCCAGATGCGCCCCGGCAGGCGCCCGAAGCTGGCGCCACGCCGCCCCGCTGGTTCAACCTGGAGATGCTTGCCGGCGAGGTGGAGGTAATCGTCAACCCTGCGGTGACGCGGCCCACCGCCCGAAACGACGAGGGGCAGCTCGAACTCGAAGAGACGCAGGACGGAGTTCGCCTGCGCAACAGCGGCCGCGATGAAAACTTCTTCGACCGGCTGCTGGGCGGTTTCCACCGCAGCACGGTAGAGATCGAACTGCCGGAGGGCTGGGGCCTCGACGTAAACCTGAAAGCAGGTGAGCTGAAGGTCCGCGGCGCATTGCCCGCGCTGCGCGGCAGTATGCTCGCCGGCCAGCTCAAGGCAAAGGAAGCGAAAGCGGTGGACCTGGACGTCAAGGCCGGAGAGGTCGACATTGGCCTCGTGCTCACGCAGGGGCAACACCGCATCAGGACCGTGACCGGCTCCATCGATGTTCGCCTCCTGCCGGGCAGCGACGTGGAGGTGACCGCCCGGGTGAAGATCGGCGACCTCGACACGCCGCGCGACTGGCAGCGGTACGCCCGCGGTATCGGTGCCGACGCGAACCACCGCATCGGGGCAGGCACGGCCAAACTCGAGCTGGACGTCACCACCGGGGATCTGGACGTGACTGCATGAGCGACAGCGCCGAACGCCGGCGAATCCTCGATCTCCTGGCGAAGGGGCTCATCACGGCCAGGGAGGCAGAGGAACTCCTAAACGCCCTGGGTGAGAGCCCACACCAGCCGGCCAGCGAGGTCGGTTCGCGCACCGCCCGGCCTGGCCCACGGGCGCCCACCGCCCGCTCGATCCGTATCAGGATCGACGAGGTCGACGGGCAGGATGAGCCGCGGGCGAAGGTGAACGTAACCATCCCGCTTGGACTGGCGCGGTTCGCCTCTAAGCTCATACCGCGCAATGCGCAGCTGAAGCTTGAGGAGGACGGCATAGATATCTCTGCCCTCATTGCAGCGATCGACGAGCATGCCGAAGAGGGCCGGCTCGTCGAAATGGCCACTGAGAGCGATGGATCGGGCAAGAGCGCCCGGATAACGGTGGATATAGTCTGATGAAACGCGAAGAGTACCTGACACAACCGAAGTACGCCATGCCCACGCACTGCCCGGTGAGCGGCAAGCCGCTGGAGGTCACCGCGCTCCGCTCGCCCGACAGCGGCGTCAGCATCGAGGGGCGCTTCCAGCCCAACGAGTTTGCGCTGCTGCCGCAGGAGAACCTCGAGTTCCTGCGCCTGTTCGTGAAGGTGCGCGGCAACCTGAAGGAGATGGAGCGCATAATGGGCCTCTCCTACCCGACGATTCGCCTGCGCTTCGAGAACCTCATCAATGTGCTCGGATACGAGCTCCAGGAGCAGGAGAGCCTGGGGAGGGCGGGGCGGCGCTCGGCCATCCTCGAGCAGCTTGAGCGCGGTGAACTGGACGCCGACCAGGCCGCCAAGGCGCTGCAGGAGCTGAAAGGCAGCTAGGCCAGCCTGGCCAGCACCCGAGCAGGTCCTGGAGCGGCAACGAGAGCCAGCCAACACGGGAGGCGCGACGCCTCCCGTTATCATGGTCGCTTGATGAGCGACTACTACCAGGTCCTGGGCATTGACCGGAATGCCGACGCTGCCCAGATCAAGCAGGCCTACCGAAAGCTGGCGCTGAAGTACCACCCGGACCGCAACCCCGGTGATGAAGAGGCCGAGGATCGGTTCAAGCAGATCAACGAAGCCTACGCCGTCCTCTCTGACGACAACAAGCGCGCCAGGTATGACAGGTTTGGCTCTGCCGACCCGGGCGCCCACTTCGAGGGCGACATCTTCGACATCTTCGCCTCGGTGTTCGGCGGCGGTTTCGCCACCGGCGGCTTCCGCGGCGGCGTGCAGCGCGGCCAGGCGGGCGAGGACCTGGAGGTCCAGCTCACCGTCACGCTCGAGGAGGCCCGCGCGGGCGCGACCGTCCCGGTGGAGGTAGAACGCCTCACCCTGTGCGATCGCTGCCATGGCAGCAGGGCAGAGCCAGGCACCTCCAAGCACACCTGCCCCACCTGTCACGGGGCCGGCCAGGTACGCGCCCAGGCCCAGTCGTTCTTCGGCACGGTCGTCACCACCCAGGCCTGCCCGCAGTGCCGCGGCGCCGGTGAGACCGTCGAGACCCCCTGCGGGAAGTGCATGGGCAACGGCCGCATGCGCAAGAAGGAACAGGTGAACGTCAACCTGCCCCGCGGGATCGACGGCGGCTACCGCCTGCGGGTCCCGCAGCAGGGCAATGCCGGTGTCGACGGCGGGCCAGCCGGCGACCTGTACGTCTACTTCGAACTCGAACCGCACCCGTTCCTGAACCGGGACGGCGATGACCTCTACTACGACCTGCACCTGGGCCTCGCTCAGGCGGCCCTGGGCTCATCGTTCCAGGTCGAGACGCTCGACGGACCCGAGGTCATCGACATTCCGGCCGGCACCCAGCCGGGCACCCAGTTCCGCCTTCGCGGCAAGGGAATGCCCCGCCTGCGGCAGGTAGGCATGGGGGACCAGATCGTCACGGTACGGGTGGATGTGCCCAGGAAGCTCTCGCCCAAGGCGCGCGAACTCATCGAGGCCTACGCGGCCGAGGTGGGCGAGGAGATCGCCGGGAACGAGAACATCGTCGACCGGGTCAAGGGCCTGTTCGGAAAGCGCGGCAAGGGTAAAGAGAAGGCTTCAGGCGACGACGCCGTAGCAGCGGGCGACGGCAAGGGCCGCGACTGACCCGCACAAGCCCTTCCCGGCGCGCGCTTTCCCGGCGCGGTCAGCGCGCGCCGTAGTAGATCAGGCCAACTCCCCCTAAAACGAGCAGGAACATTCCGAAGTGGAGCAGTCCGTTCGTCAGCCAGACGGCGGCGAAGGTGTTGGCGGGCCGGTCGGGATCCGTGGGCTGCTGCTCGTCGGCCTCTCTCAGCTTCCGGTAACGGATGAAGAACCGGACCAGGCCGAATATCCCCACCGCGGCCATGATCGCGCCAATGATGGTTATGACACTCAGGCCGGTGATGTTCATGCCTACCCCCTTCCGGAACATTCTAGGAACGGGAGGGCCCGGTTAACTGTAAGCCCCGGCGACTCCGGCACCCTGTTCCGGACGAAAAGCCGCCTATTCAGGCAGAGACAACAGCCACTCCTCAATCGCCTGCCGTGCCGGGGCCGCCAGTGAGTGACGGCGCAGCTGTGCCTCCTGGCGGCCGAACCAGGTGAGCTGCCGCTTCGCGTAGGAGCGCGTGGCCTGCACGACCCGCTGCCTGGCCTGCGCCATGTCGATCTCGCCGTCCAGGGCGAGCGCTACCTCCTTGTAGCCGATCGCCTGCGTGGCCGTCGCCCAGTTGGGATAGCGGCTGCGCAGCGAGCGGACCTCGGCGACGAGCCCCTCCTCGAACATCCTCGCGGCCCGCTCCTCTATGCGAGGCTGCAACTCCTCCATTGTCGGCAGGAGCACGGCCAGGCTGGTAGCAAACGGCGGCTCGGTGAAGGGAAAGTCGCGGGGCGGCCGGCCGGTGCGCCGCAGGATCTCCAGCGCCCGCACCAGGCGCCGCGGGTTCCGCTGGGCGCGCGCCACATCCTCGGGGCTGGCGGCGGCTAGCTCGTCTTCGAGCGGTTCTGCTCCGCCCTCTTCGAACTCCCGCCAGATCGGCTCCTGCAGGGCCGGATCGGCGGCGGGCACCGTCGGCAAACCGACCTGTAGGGCCCGCAGGTAGAAGCCCGTTCCCCCGACGACCAGCGGGATGCGGCCGCGCCCCAGAACTGCCGACACCGCCTCCTGGGCCGCCTGCACCCACTGGGCCACGCTGAACGGCTCGTCGGGCGTCACCAGGTCGAGTAGGTGGTGGGGCACCCGGGCGCGCTCCTGCGGGGTGGGCTTCGCCGTGCCGATGTCCAGTCCCTTGTAGACCTGCATCGCGTCGGCCGTGACAACCTCGATGGGCAGCTCCCGGGCCAGGTCCAGGGCCAGTGAACTCTTGCCCGACGCGGTAGGCGCCCCGAGCAGGGGGATGGCGCTCAGCTTCACGGCTTTAGCCTACCGGGCGCGGCAACCGGCTAACAGGGGCCGGTCGGGAAGGGGTGCTAAACTTCGGGCCATGGATTTGGACAAATTCGGGACTTCCGCCGATGTGCAGGAGTTGCTGGCGATACGCGACCGGATCGAAAACCTGATCGACAGCGGCAGGGACGCAACACCCCCGAAGGTTGACCTGCTCGACCTTGGCGACGCCTTCAGGGTCGTGGTCGAGGTGCCGGGTGTGGACGAGAGCGACCTGGAGCTCGCCCTCCAGGGCAACACCCTGGTGGTCGCGGGACTGCGCGAACCGGCCGCTACCGAAGCGCGCATCCTCTTCAGCGAACGCCAGACCGGCCACTTCCAGCGGAGCGTCGAACTGCCCGGCGCGGTCGACCGGGAGCGCACGAGCGCCCACCTCCAGGGCGGGCTGCTGACAGTCGACCTGCCGAAGGAGTAACCCGGGGAGGAACCCCGGGAA
>CALKAI010000049.1 GCA_937983275.1 uncultured Trueperaceae bacterium
GAGGAGCAGCCTGCCGAGGAGCAGCAGCAGGAAGAGGAGCCTGCCCAGCCCGAAGAGGAGCAGCAGGACGTCCAGTAACCGGGCCCTTTACCTGAAAGCCTGAAAAGTCCCATGGGCGCGCCGCGAGGCGCGCCCTTTCATATTTCGGCGGTGCAAGGTTGTGCCGGGGGACGCGCGTCTACTCACGCACTGGTAAGATTTCAGCTGTGGGAAGCGTTGTACCTGGTGATTACCGATGAACGCACGTGAAATGACGAGGGCAATCGAACCGATCTGGATCTTCGACCCGGTACTGATCGGCATGCTCATCACCACCGGGGTCATCTTCGCCCTCATGGGCTGGGTGCTGCGCGACCGCATCGAAGGGTCGAAACCGCTCACGCGCTTCCAGATCTACATGTTCTACGGGGCGCTGGTGATCTCCTTCCTCATTGAAGCATCGCCGCTGCACGACATCGCCGAGCGATTCCTGTTCAGCGCCCACATGGTCCAGCACCTGCTGCTCAGTTACGTGGTCGCACCAATGTTCCTGGCCAGCATTCCCGCCTGGATGATCCGGGTGGTACTGAAACCGAAGCCGATCGCGGCCGTATTCAGGGTGGTCACCACGCCGCTCGTGGCGTTCTTCCTCTTCTCCATAGGCATGCAGATCTGGCACCTGCCCTGGATCTACGAGGCCGCCCTGCGCGACCCCTACATGCACCACTCCCAGCACGTGGTGTTCCTGATCCTCTCACTTATCGCCTGGTGGCCAATCATGAGCCCCATGAAGGAGTTCCCGCGCATGGGGCGCCCCGGCCAGCTCATCTACCTGATGGCGCTGCCCATTGGCCAGTACGTTGCCAGCGCGCTCCTCACCTTCACCCAGGTGTCCATCTACGAGATGTACGCGCAGGCGCCCAGGCTCTACGGCCTGTCGGTCTACGACGACCAGGTGATTGGCGGGATCATCATGAAGCTGGGCTCCTTCATCACCTTCGGGATCCCACTGATCGTCATCTTCTTCCGCTGGTACACCGAGACCAACGGCCCGCTCTACCGGGGCGGAGCGGCGAAGGCCAAGGCAGCCGTCCCGGCAGGAGCCGACGCGCCCACGGGCGCCGCCGGCTCGGTTCCGGCCGCCGGCAGCGCGGCCCAGACGAACGCTGCCACCCAGGGCTCGGGCGGCAGCGACTAGAGCCTGGCAAGCCCTGGGCGGCGTCAAGTGTTCGGCGCGCCCCCGGCAGCGACTAAGGCCTGCCTTGCAAAACCTTCAGTCTTCCTCGGGGACCTCAGGTTTGCGGTCCTGATCCTCGCCCTCGGCCTGACTGGGCTTCTCGCGGCGAATGGGCTCCTCCCGCTCGCGGTTGGGGTCGACGTCGCCCTCGCTTCCCTCGGCCTGACCGGGCGTGTGGTCCGGGGGCGGCTTCCTGGACTCGTCCTCCCCCATCAGTGCATTCCGTAACGAATAGCTGACCATCCGGCTGGCCCTCCAATCCATTGAGGCTTACGGAGATCGTGCGCCGCCCGCCTCGCTGCTCAAAACCGCCTGCGGCACACTCGCGCCTAGCCGTGGAAGGAGCGCCGGAACTCCTGGGCGCGGCCCGCCTCGACGTTCACGACGATGACGTCGCCCACCTCCAGGCGGGCATCGCTGTGCGGGAAGATGTTGCGGCCGCGCCGCCTGATGCCCACAACCAGACTCCAGGAGGGCAGTTTCGCCTCCTTCAGGGTGAGGCCCGCCACCCGGCTCTCCCGCTCGACGCTCAGCTCGACGATCTCGGAGCCGGTGAGGTCGCGCATGCGGGTCTTCTCTGCCGTTTCCTGCAACGCCCGCTCCCGTTGGATCGCCTGGTAGTACGCCTGCGCCAGGCTCGCCTGGTTGACGACGCCCACCAGCTTGCCGCCGCTGTCCACGACCGGGAGCTGACTCAGGCGCTCGTGAGCCATCCGCTCGAGGGCGCTGCTTATGGCGTCCACAGGGGAGGTGGTAAGCGGGTCGGGCGTGCCCACCTCGCCAAGCGGCGTTTCATCCGGCTTGCCCGCCTGGCGGGCGCGCTCCAGGTCGCTCAGGGTGACTATCCCCAGCAGCTGGCGGCGGTTCGTTTCGTCGACGAGCAGCACCGACTGGACGCCCTCGGTGGCCATCTCCTCGCGGGCGGTGGCGATCGTGTCGTTCGGGTGCAGGCGAACGGGCTCGCTGTCCATCACCTCGCCCACCTGTACGGCCTGCAGCACGTCCGAGCTGCGGTGGCGCATGAGCGTGAGGCCGCGCCGCGCGAGGAGCACCCGGTAGATGCCCAGCGGCTGGATCGCCTCCGAGACGAGTGCGCTTACCACCGTCGCGAGCAGGAGCGGCAGGATCATCTGGTAATCGGCCGACATCTCGAAGATGAGCAGGATCGTGCTCATCGGTGCGCGGGCTGCGCCCGAGAAGACGGCGGCCATGGCCACCAGCCCGAAGGCGGCCGGTTCGAGGCCCATCTCCGGGAACAGCAGGGCGCTTATCTGTCCAAAGGAGGCGCCCAGGGCGGCGCCCATGAGGAGGAGGGGGGAGAAGACTCCGCCGGGATGCCAGGCCGCCATCGCCACCGCCATGGCCAGCGCCTTGGCGAGCAGGATGGCGAGGAGCAGCGGGATGCTGGTGAGCTCGCCGCGCAGGATGAGCTCGGTGACCTCGAAGCCGCGCCCCAGGATTTGCGGCAAGGGCAGCCCGATGATCCCCACGGCCAGCCCGCCCAGTGCGGGCCGGACCCAGGGGCTCAGCCGCGAGCGGTTGAAGATCTCGTCGCAGGCGACGAAGAGGCGCACCACGCCCACGCCCACGAAGGCGGCCAGGATGCCCAGGACCAGGTAGAAGGGCAGCTCGGCCGGTGACTGCAGGCCGTAGTCGGGAATCGCGAAGGCCGGGTCGGGCCCCAGGAACGAGCGGGACACCACCGAGGCGGTTACCGAGCCGATGACCACCGAGGCCACGTAGCGGCTGCCCCACTGGCCCAGGATCACCTCCAGTGCGAAGAGCATGCCGGCGATGGGCGCGTTGAAGGTTGCGCTGATCCCGGCCGCGGCGGCCACGGCGATGAGGTTGCGGCGCCGCTCCTCGTTAAGGCGCAAGCCGGAGCTGGTGAGCGAGGCGATGGCGGCCGTGAACTGCACCGTGGGGCCCTCCGTGCCCAGCGGGGCGCCGGTGCCGATGGCGATCGCGGTGGCGATGGGGCGCCACACCACGATGCGCTTGGCCAGCCGTCCGCCCAGGTTGGAGACGGCGAACATCACGTGCGGTATGCCCGAGCCGCGCACGTCGGGCGCCCAGGCGACCAGGATTGGCGTGACCGCCAGCGCGCCCAGCAGCGGCGTGACCAGCCGGGTGAGCAGGCCGGCGACCGAGCCCTCGGCGGCGATGAACGCCACGATGCCGTCCTCCAGGTAGGTGACGGCCAGGTCCAGGCCCACGGCGGCCAGGCCGGCCAGCAGGCCTATAAGTACGGCCGTGACGATGAGCGAGGTCGTCTCGCGGGACTTGCTGGGTCCCAGTCGCCGCGCGACCTCCTGGCTCTCGTCACTCCTGCCCGGGCGCCGGGCGATCCTGTGCCACAGATTGCGGAGGCTACCCTCGTTTCGCTCCATCGCCTGCCGTCATGGTAACGAGTTGCGGCCCGCGGGCAGGCGGTGCCCGTCCCTTAAGGGACCGTCACTGGTTGCGGCGCTGCCGCCCGTAGATGGAGAGGAGCAGCACGAGGATCACACCGAAGGTGATCATCTGGTACGCCTCGTGGAGGCGCATGGCGCGCAGCAGGCTTTCGACCATCGTCAGCACCAGCGCGCCCGCCATCGTGCCGGTGTAGCTGCCGCGGCCGCCCGCCAGGACCGTACCGCCAACCACCACCGCGGCGATGGAGGGGAAGAGGTAGGAGCCGCCCAGGTCGAGGAAGACCCGTTGCGTGAAGCCCAGCAGTACGAACCCGCCGAACGCGGCCAGCATGCCGCTCAGCGCGTAGGTGGCGATGACTACCAGCGGCACGTTGACGCCGGACAGCCGGGCGGTGCGCCGGTTGACGCCTACAGCGAAGAGCTGCTTGCCGTACGGGGTGCGCTCGAGCAGCAGCCACATGATGATGCCCAGGGCGAGCCACAGGTAGATCACCCCGGGCAGGCCCAGGAAGCGGCCGTTGATGAACCCGGCCAGGCCCGGCGGAGTCCTCCCCGGTATCGCCCCCTGCGTCATCGCCAGGATCGTCCCCTGAATGACGCCGGTCATGCCGAGCGTCATCACCAGCGGCGGGATGCGCAGGAAGATGATGCCCAGGCCGTTGACGACGCCTACCAGCAGGCCGGCGCCCAGCACGGCCGCCAGTGCGAGCGGGATGTTGCTGTCCTGGCCGGCTCCGATCATGAAGGTGAGGATGGCGCCCAGCGTCACGACCGCGCCGGCCGAGAGGTCGATCCCCTCCCCGCCGCTGATGATCACCAGCGTTTGCCCGGCGGCGATGATGCCCAGGAAGGCCGCCAGACGCACGATGTTCAGCGCCTGGGCGGCGTTGAGGAAGTCGGGCTGGATGACCCCGCCTATGAGGAAGAGCACCACCGAGAGGAGCAGGGCGATGACGGTGGGGGAGACGATGACGCGGCGTACGCGGTTAATTGCCGTCATTTCTCTGCCTCCTGATCAGGTAGACCAGCCCCGGGCCGGCGAGAGCGGCGAGGATGATGAGCGCGTCGACGAGCGTCTGGTACCAGCTGGGGATGCCCGCGAAGGAGATGATGTTGCGGATGATCGAGAGGATAGCCACGCCGATCACCGCGCCTATCGCGCCGCCGCGCCCGCCGGCCAGACGGGTGCCGCCCAGGACGACGGCCACGATCGAGGAGAGCGTCATGTCGTCACCGATGCGGGCGTTGCCGGAGCCTATCGACATGGTCAGGGCGATGGCGGCGAGGGCGCTGAAGACCCCGGTGGCGACGTAGGAGCCGAAGCGCACCAAACCCACCCGCACGCCCGAGGCGCGCGCCGCCTCGTCGTTGCCGCCCACTGCGTAGAGGTGGTGACCAAAGCGGGTGCGCCGCAGGAGCAGCCACAGGATTATGAGCAGCGCGATGCCGTAGGCGGCGACGGGCACCTCGAGGATGTAGTCGCGGTAGAAGCGGGTGAGGTCGCGCGGCACGGAACCGCCGGGCCGCGGCAGGATCGCCAGGGCGAGGCCGGCGAAGATGAACGACGTGGCGTAGGTGGTGACGATCGGCTGCAGTCGCAGCACGGCCACGCACAGGCCGTTCACCGCGCCGGCGAGCGCCCCGACGCCCACCCCGACGAGCATGGCGCCGGCGAGTTCGAGACCGCCAGAATCGGCAGAGATCAACGTCACGAACACCGTATTCACCAGCGACACCATCGCGCCCACCGATAGGTCGATGCCGCCGGCGAGGATGACGATCGCCTGGCCCACCGCCAGGATCATGAGCGGCAGCATCACGCGCAGGTTGCCGTTCAGCACCCGCTGCATGAAGAAGTTGTCCTGCAGGTAGACGTTCACGCCCACGGCGATGGCCAGGAGCAGCAGCGGCACCAGCCAGGTGTGGTTGCGCAGGAGGATGCCCAGCCGGCTCACGGCCGTCCTCCGCTATCCGCGCTGCGCCCGGCCGAGCCGTTGGCAGCCGTGCCCATGCTGGCGGCGACGAGGTTCTCGTGGGTGAGTGCCTCCCCCTCCAGCACCGCGCGCAACTGGCCGTCCTGGAGCACGATTACCTTCTGGCACAGGGCCAGGAGCTCCTCGTCGTCGGAGCTGTTGAAAAGGATGGCGGTCCCGGCGTCGCGCAGGCGTTCGAGGAGGGCGTAGAACTCGGCCTTCGCGCCCACGTCGATCCCCTTGGTGGGGTCGTTGAGGAGCAGAACGCGGGGTTTGCGCAGGAGCCATTTGCCGATCACGACCTTCTGGGCGTTGCCGCCGGAGAGGGTGCGCACCGGGTCCTCGATATCGCCAATCTTGATGTTGAGCTCGTCCACCGCGCGCATGGCGTCGGCCTGCGCCTTGCCTTGCCTGAGCAGCAGTCCGTAGCGGTGCCAGCTGGGCAGCTGCAGGTTCTCGAGGATGGAGCGCACCGGCAGCAGGCCCTCGGCGCCGCGGTCGCCGGGCACGTAGGCGACCCCCTCGCGCATCGCCCGCCGCGGCGTGCTGAGGTTGACGCGCTTCCCGGCGATCCTGATGGTGCCCCTGTACGGTTCCGCGCCGAAGAGCGCGAGCAGCAGGCTGGCCTGCCCCTGGCCCTGGAGGCCGCCTATGCCGACGAGTTCGCCGGGGGCGACGCTCAGGTTGATGTCGCGCACCCGGCCGGAGGAGAGCCCCTCCACCTCGAGGAGCTTCTCGCCGCTGGCGGCGCGCTGCCGGGTGGTGTGGGGGGCGGTGGCTCCGCCCGTCATCATCTGCACCAGCTGTGCCTCGCTGGTGGTGGCGACGTCCACCTCGCCCACGGTGTCGCCGTTGCGCAGCACCACCGCGCGGTCGGCGACCCTGGCGATCTCCTCCATGCGGTGCGAGACGAAGGCGAGCCCCATGCCCTCCTCGCGCCACTGCGCGACGAGTTCGAAGAGGCGTTCCACCTGGCGGCCATCCAGCGAGGCGGTGGCCTCGTCGAGGATGAGGATGCGCGGCCGCCAGGCCATCGCCTTGAGGATCTCGATGATTTGCCGTTCGCCGGGGGTGAGGTCGCTCACCCGCATGGTGGGCGTCACCCGCGTCGAGAAGGAGGCAGAGAACAACTCCAGCAGCTCCCCACTCCTCTCCCGCATCTCCTTCTGGTCGATGCCGCCGCGGCGCATGGGCTCCTGGCCCAGCCAGATGTTATGGGCGACGCTCATGTGCGGCACGAGGCTCAGCTCCTGGTAGACGGCGGTTATGCCCAGCCGACGGGCGTCCTTGGGTGAGCGGATGGTGACCCGCTCTCCGTCAAGGGTCAGTTCGCCGCTGTCGGGCCTGACCAGGCCGGTGATGATCTTGCCCAGGGTGCTCTTGCCGCTGCCGTTGGCGCCCAAAAGGGCGGTGACGCGGCCGCCTTCGATCTCGATATTGCCGTCGGTGAGCGCCCTGACGGCGCCGTACTGCTTGCTGACGTTGCTGGCGACAAGCCTGGTCATAGATTCCTCCCGCTTCGGGGAGGGGTTCTGTCGAAAATAGGTGCTGGGGCAGGCAAGATAGTTTTCCCTGTGGTGTTTCCGGCCGGCGGCCGTGGCGGCTCCTGGCCGGCGGTTGGGCTGCTGCTGAGTGGCCGGGTGGCTATGGCGTGGGGGCGAAACCGGGAGAATCCCGGTTTCGCCCCCAACCGCCGTTCCGTGGTGCGGTTACTGCATGAAGGAGGCTGCCTGCTCCTGGGTGATCTGGCCGTCCATGGCCTGGGTGTCGGGAGCGTCAGCGTACTCTTCGAGGAACTCGTCGAGCTCGTCGCTGGTGATGTTGTAGGGGATGGGGACGATGAGCGAGTTGCCGTAGGGGCCGGTGAGCTGGCTCTCGTCAACCTGGCCGCCTTCGAGGAGTTCGATGGCTACGCGCAGTCCGCTGGCGCCGATGCCCGGCGGGTTGACGACGGCGACGGATTCGAAGCCGGGGTGCTGCTGGCGGGCCTGGTCCCACAGCCGCAGGTAGCCCGCGTACGCCTCACCGGTCATGATCGGGAAGGGCTCGGGCTGAGCGGCAAGCAGGGCGTTGAGGATGCCCTGGGCCATGCCGTCCTGGGTGAGGATCCCGTCGATGTTCGGGATGGAGGCGAGCATGTCCGAGGCGACCCGCTGGCCGGTGGCCTGGTCCCAGTTGCCGGACTCGCGGCCAACCACGTTGATGTCGGGGTACTGGGCGAGCACCTCTTCGACGCCCTCCATGCGGTCCTCGTTGGCGGGCGCGCCTACGCCGCCCTCGATGATGATGATGTCACCCTCGCCGCCCAGGGCGTCGGCCAGCCACTGTGCGTTCTGGCGGCCCCACTCCTTCTGGTCGATGACGACGTTGTACACACCTTCGGCACCGATCGCCTGGTCGACCGCGATGACCACGACGCCTTCGTCGACGGCTTCCTCGAGGGCGATGTCCAGCGCCTGGACATCACCGGGGTTGATGATGATGGCGTCCACGCCGCGGTTGAGCAGGTTCTGGATCTGCTGGATCTGGCCCTGCACGTCGACGGTGGCGTTTTCGAAGATGAGGTCGATCTCGATGCCCATCTCCTCTTCGATTTGCGCGGCGGTCTCTTCGATCCCCTGAACCATCAGGGTGCGCCATTCGCTGCCAACGAAGTTGTTCGAGACTCCGATGGTGTACGACTGGGCAACCCCGAAGCTCAACAGGCCAAGGGTGAGGGACAGGATGATTAAGCGGATTCGACTCATCTTTCCTCCTTCAGCTGGTGTTCGCTTCGAATGATAAGCGTGTCAGGCCGTCGGTCTCCGAGTAACGGAACCTTGCGGGTAAACAGCTGTGCAGGCGGGCGCGCCTGCTACGGGTCCGTCAGGAGTTGCTGAGCATCCCCCGCCGGTCCACGTTCACCAGGTACTCTTTCGCCGCGCGGAGCGCGTCGTGGCGGCCTTCGAGGCTGTCCTCGAACGCCCGGTCCTCGACCTCGATGACCACCGGGCCGTCCCAGCCGACTGCCTTGAGCGCCCTGTAGAACACGTCCCAGTCGATATCGCCCAGCCCGGGGATCTTGGGCACGTGCCAGCCAAGGCCCATGATGCCCACCTCGTGGAGCTTCTCCCGGTCGACCCGCTCGTCCTTCGCGTGGATGTGTACGAACCGGTCGCCGAACTCGTGGATCGCCCTCTCGATGTCGATCCCCTGCCAGATGAGGTGGCTGGGGTCGAAGTTGAGGCCAAAGTTGGGGCTGGGGATGCGCTCGAACATCTCGCGCCACACGGAGGGGGAGATGGCCAGGTTCTTGCCTCCCGGCCACTCGTCGAGGGTGAAGAGCATCGGGCAGTTCTCGATGCCGATCTTCACGCCCTCGCGTTCGGCCTGCTCCACCAGCGGCTTCCAGACCTCCTCGAAGTCGTCCCACTGCTCCTCGATCGCCCGGCCGGGGTCGCGCCCCACGAAGGTGTTGACGACCTCCACGCCCAGCTTGGCGGCGGCGCTGATGACCTTGCCGATGTGCTCGACGTAGACCCGCCGCTCCTCCGGGTCGGGGGTGAGCGGGTTGGGGTAGTAGCCCAGGCCGGACAGTGCCACCCCGTACTTTCGGCATAGCTCGTTTACTTCCCGGGCGTCCTCGTCGCTGAAGTCGCTGACGTCGATATGGGTGACGCCGGCGTAGCGGCGCTGGTCAGTGGCCTGCCTGGGCCAGCAGACCGCCTCGATGCAGTCGAACCCCTCCTGCGCGGCGAAGGCCAGCACCTCTTCGAGGGTCTGGTCGGGCAGGATCGCGGTCTGAAAACCGATCTCCATCAGTTGTCTCCTCTCACGCTCACCCACTGGCGGTTCCGGTGGCTGGCGAGGATGGCCTCGCACAGCAGGACCTCAAGGTGGCCGTCTTCGAAGGTGGCAAATGACCTGGGGGCGCTCATGTCGCCCGCGTCGATGTAGGCGTAAACGTCGCGGTACATCTGCTTGAAGGTGTCGGGGAAGCCCTCGGCGTGCCCGCCGGGGTAGCTGGAGTAGTGGCGAATGTTCTCCGGCAGCAGGCCGGGGTCCTTGAGCACGACCTCGTTGGGCCGGTCGCGCCTGCCGATCCACAGTTCGTTGGGCCGCTCGCCGTTCCAGGCGAGGCTGGCCTTCGAGCCGGCGATCTCGAAGCTGAACCGGTTCTTGCGGCCGGCGTTCACCTGCGAGACGTGCATGACGCCGCGGGCGCCGCCGCTGAAGCGCAGCAGCACCGAACCGAAGTCCTCGGTGTCGACCTGCACCCGCTCGGTACGGCTGGGCGTGTCACCGGTACTGAAGGTGCCGACGCTCTCCGTTGGCCTGTTGCGGTACTCGAGGAAGGTCGCCAGGTCGGCGGTGAGGCTGTCCACCTCCTGGCCGGTGATCCACTGGACCATGTCGAGCCAGTGGGTGCCGATGTCGCCGACGGCGCGGAGTGCTCCGCCTGCTTGCGCGTCCACCCGCCAGCTCCAGTCGTCCTCGTAGAGCAGCCAATCCTGCACGAACGAGCCGCTCGCGTGGTAGATCTCGCCCAGCTCGCCGCTGCGGACGAGCTCGCGGGCGTAGAGGGCCATCGGGTAGTAGCGCAGGTTGTAGTTGACGGCGGTGAGGACGTCGGGGCGCGCCTTCGCGGCCTCCAGCAGCTCCTTCGACTCTCGCGAGTTGGTTGCCAGCGGCTTCTCGCACACGACGTGCTTGCCCGCCTCGATGAGGCGCAGGCAGTACTCGAAGTGGGTGTCGTTCGGTGAGGTGACGTGTACCGTGTCGACCCGGGAGTCGGCCAGTAGTGCCTCCAGGTCCGGGTAGCCCGTGTCCAGGCCCAGCTCCTGGGCCATCCGCTCGCTCTTCCCGGCGCTCGAGCCCAGAATCCCCACCACGGGCCGGTTGAGACGGCGCAACGCCTCGAGGTGGGTGGGCCCCATGAATCCCGTTCCGATGATCGCTGTAGCCATTGTGCAGGTATTCCTTTCGCCCTGAATCGGTTCGCACGCTGTCCTTTATAGGGCGCACTTTCTCGAATTCGTTTCAGGCTAGCACGGAAATTTGCAGGCTTGGCCCGCTCTTTGGGCCGTGGCAGACAACGGACCGGGCCATTCAAGCTTTACAATCGTACTTATCTACAACTATACTTGTCGACAACTATGGTTGGTGAGTGTCGGAATCCGTGAGGGGGCTGGTCGACAGGGAGGCAGAGCTCCAACAACTCCATTCCCTGCTGCAGGCAGGCGAACCACGCCTTGCCCTCCTGTCGGGGCGCAGGCGCGTCGGAAAGACCTTCCTGCTGACGAACGCCTGGTCAAGCGAGGTGGCGTTCTACTTCTGTGCCGCCAATACGAGTCCCGACATCAACCGCAAAGAGCTGATCGAAGAGCTATCGCGGTGGTCGGGCGAGGAGCTCCGGCCCCAGGATTACCCGACCTGGCGCGCTGTTTTCAATCTCCTGCTGGAGGTGAGGGCGCCTGAACCGATCGTTCTGATACTGGACGAGTTCCAGTATCTCGCGAACGATGAGGCAGGGCTGGCCCAGGTAGCGTCAGAGCTCAATGCCGCGTGGGAGAGGCGCCGGCCGGTACGGCCGTTGGTTCTTGTCCTCGCAGGATCGGCCATATCCATGATGGAAGGCCTGGCGTCCGGCGGCGCTCCCCTGTATGGCCGTTTCAACTTCCGGAAGCGGCTCCTGCCGTTCGACTACTGGCACACGGCCCGGATGCTTCATCGGTTGCCTGCCCGGGACGCCGCGCTTGCCTATGCGATTTTTGGCGGAATTCCCAGGTATCTCGCGCCCATCGACCAGGATCGCGGGTTCGCCCAAAATGTCACGCGACTGCTGCTCGCCCCCGAGGGGGAGGTCAGGCAACTGGTGGAGAGTGCCATCGAGCAGGAGGAGGGCCTGCGCGATATCAGCAGCTACCGCGGCATCTTGAGGGCCGTCGCCAACGGCAGGGTCCAGCGGAACGAGATCGCCCTGTACGCCGGGCTGTCGAATGACAACGCGCTCGTCCAGAAACTCGAGAAGCTCATCGAGCTGGGGTACCTGGAAGAGGCAGGCAACTTCGCCGCGGCCCGTACGGCCCCGCGCAGGTACCGGATCACGGACCAGGCGTTTCGCTTCCATCAGCGTTTTGTGGAACCGAACATGTCCCTGCTGCAACGAAGCGACCCGGCCGATGTCTGGACCGCCATCGTCGCCCCGCAACTGGACACCTACATGGGCCTGGAGTTTGAACGGATCGCCGTCCAGGCCTACGACAGGCAAGCTGGAATCGGGGGACGCCCCCTGGTTCAACAGTGGAGCCGTTGGGAAGGCGTGGATCGCTCGCGCAAATCCCTGGAAATCGACCTGGTTGCCCCGCTGGTCGATGGCCGGATGTTGACCGGGGCAGTCAAGTGGAACAGGCGGCCGGTGAGCCTGAAACTCCACTTCGATCACCTCGGGATGCTCGAACGGGCCGCGCTGGCCGGCCAGGGCTGGGCGCATGACGCCCTGAGCGAGAACGCCGTCTTTTACTACGTGTCGGCGGCCGGCTTTGCGGATGGGTTCGAGGAGGTTGCCGCCGAACGGGGGCACGAGGTGATCTGCTGGAGCCTGGAAGACCTCTACGCTCCAGGGTAGCGGGGAGTGCTCCGGGGCTTGGCGCCCGGGAGCACTCCCCCCGACGACCAGGGTTTAACCGTTACGCCGCGCGGCAATCTCCTCGAGCTGCACAACGAAGCCTTCGAGCTGCTTGAAGGCCCGCTCAATAGGCTCGGGGGTGGTCATGTCGACGCCCGCCTGCCTGAAGAGCTCGACCGGCGGGACGGCGTTGCCGGCGCGCAGGAAGTCCAGGTAGCGCTCGACCGCACCCTCCTCGCCGTCCAGCACGTCTTGCGACAGCGCTGCGGCGGCGCTGATGCCGACCGCATACTGGAAGGTGTAGAACGGCATGTACAGGTGGATGAACTGCGCCCAGGTGATGCCTGTGCGCTCGTCCGCTTCGATCTCGTCGCCGTACCCCTCCTGGAAGAGGTCGCGCATGATCTCGTTCAGGTGCTGGGCCGTAAGGCTCTCGCCCCTCTCGAGCCGGCTGTGCACCTCCAGCTCGAAGCGCACGAGGGTGGGCATGATGAAGAAGTAGCGGTGGAAGTTGTAGAACGCCTCGTCGATGATGGCGAGCTGCTCGTCGTCGCTGGTGAGCTCGTTCATGAGCCAGGCGCGCACGAGGGCCTGGTTGAAGTTCGAGGCCGTCTCGGCCACCACCATCGAGTAGTTCGTGTAGGCGATGGGCTGCACCTGGTTCATCAGCACGTTGTGCATGGCGTGACCCAGCTCGTGCGCCAGCGTGCTCACGCTCTCCAGGTCGTCGTAGTAGCTCATCATGATGAACGGCTGCGTGCGGTATGCGCTGGCGGCGAAGGCGCCATCGCGCTTGCCGCGGTTGGGGTACACGTCCACCCAGCGCTCACTCTCGAGGCCACGGCGCATTGGCTCGACATACTCCTCGCCCAGCGGCTTCATGCCCTCGACCATCCACTGGATCGCCTGCTCGTAGGTGACCTTCGGCGGGTTGGGGGAGAGGGGGGCGAAGATGTCGTACTCTGCCAGCTTCTCCACGCCCAGGATCGCCTTGCGCGCCCGCCAGAAGCGGTGCCACACGCCCAGGTTGTCCCGGAAGGTGTCTACGACGGCGTCGAGCATCTCGCGGGTGACCTCGCGCGGCTTCAGCTTCTCTTCGACGGTGTCCTCGTAGCCGCGGACCCGGGCAGAGAAGATCGTCTGCTTCACATTGCCCAGATAGAGGTCCGTCAGGGTGTTCTGGAACTTGAGGAAGCCGTCGCTGTACGACTCGAACGCCTTCCGGCGCAGCTCCCGGTCGGTCGACATGCGCAGCTGCGGGTAGGTGCTGCGGGCGATCTCGAACTCGCGGCCGTCCTCCAGTTTCACCGGCTCGAAGGGGAGTTCGCCGTTGGCGAGGCTGTTGTAGGCGTTCTCGATCGCGCTGAACGGGTCGCTTAGCCGGCCCAGGACTTCTTCGACCTCCGGCGAGCGGACGTGTTCGCGGCCCTTCTCGAGCAGCTCGAAGTAGCGCTCCAGGTGCGCGAGGCGCTCCTCCTCGCGCATGAAGCCCTGCAGCTTCTCCGAACCGACCGCGAGGAGTTCAGGCTGCACGAACGCAACGGCGGTCATGGCCTCGCTGGCCAGCGCCTGGAAGTGCCCGGCCAGCTCGTGCGTGTCCGGGTTGGACTGGTCGACGGACACCGGCAGGGTCGCGTAGATCGCCAGCCGGTTAATCCGGTCGCTAAGCTCGAAGTAGAGCTCCATGAAGGTCGCCAGGGTCTGGGCGTCTTCGCCCAGCCGCCCCTGGAACGCCTTCAGCTCCTCGAGCTGTCCCTTCGCCTTCTCGTAGTCGGCTAGGTACTCGTCTTTGGTGGCGTAGAGGGCCTCCAGGTTCCAGGTGAATGCCGGATCCAGATCATTCCTTGCGGGCAGAGTTCCTGTGGACATAGGCGATTCTACCTATCCAGCGGTTCGAACGCCCCCGCGTTGTCCCGCGAGCGGACGAAGGCGATAACGGGAATCGCGACCGCCAAAGCCATGCCCGCCCAGCCGAGGAAGTTGCCCATGGCGATGCCGACCGCGGCGAGACTGAAGCCGACCGGGAGGAAGGCCTCCAGGATGTTCTGGAAGGTGTTGCTGCCGTTCCGGTTCTGCTTGAACAGGTCCTGGCGCGACACGATCACCGGGTTCCACAGGCGCATGAGCGCGATCAGCAGCGTCGACCCCACTGTCGCGGCCACGATGAACAGGGTGAGCCAGAATCCGGCAGTGCCGAACAGGACGAGTGCGAGCAGGATCGGCAGTGCCAGCACCCAGACGGGGATCAGCGCGGCCAGCAGCTTGGCGCGGCGCAACGACCTGGCAGAGATCGGCGCACTCACCAGCAGGTCACTCGCCTCCTCACCCGAGATCGTTATGCGCGCAAGACTTCCCGCCAGGACCCCCAGCAGCATGATCCCGCCTATCGCAGCCAGGTCCGCAATTGCTAACCCGCCCAGGAGCGGCTCACCGGCATCGCGGTCGAAAAACAGGATGAAGGCGACCGGGATCAGGTAGAGGAGCTGGAGGAACGTTTGCGAGATGAGGTAGGGATCGCGCAGCAGCAGGCGCCACTCATTCAGGATGAGGAGCCGGGCAGCAGATCCCTCGTTCACGGCAAAGCTTCTGGTTTCACCACCCAAGCTGAGCGTGGCAGGCTTGGCGGGCTGGCCTGTTGCCGGTCCGGCAGTTCTCCGCCTGCCCCGGCCGCTGCCCTGCGCCTCGAGACCCAGGGCGAAGCTGCGATGCACCAGGAAGGTGGTCAGCACGGCCAGCGCCACCGTGGCGAGCAGCACGAGGAGCGTCGGCAGCGGTTCGAAGAAGGCGACCCGCGCGGGGTACCAGATGAGGCTCTCCGGACCCAGCAGTGCGCCGGGCGCGAAGTAGGCGGCTATTGCCTGAGGGTTCTGCACTAATGCCTGGGTGTCGAAGCCGAACACCTGTGAACCGTAGAAAATGAAGTAGAGGGCCGCCCCCGCCAGCACGCCCAGCACCTGGGAGACCGTGCGGGCGCGGCGGGCGCCAAGGAGACGCACGAGCGCCAGGGTGATGAGCAGCCCCAGCGAGGCGCCTGTGGTGGCCAGTACGAACGCCAGCGGGATGACCCCCAGGAGGTGTGGCATCCCGGAGAGGAGCCCCACGGTAACGAAGGGGGAGAGGAACGCCATGAACGGCACGAACATCGTGATGATCACGTTGATGAGCCGTGCGGCGAATACGGTACGGCTGGGCAGCGGTGACGATACCAGCAGGTCGAGGTCGCCGCGCTCGAAGACGGCGGTGACGCTGGTGTTGATGCCGTAGGCCAGCAGCAGCGGCGTGGCAACGATCAGCAGGAGCCCCACGAAGGTGATCAGCTGGGGCGCCACCGGAGCCGCCAGCGCGTCGCTGAAGGAGGTGATGAGCTCCCAGAAAACGATGTGGAGGAAGCCCAGGATGAACAGGCCCAACCCGATGAGCGCGGCCGGGCTGGTGCGGCTCGTCATCTCCCGCCAGGTGACGCGGGCCTCGTGCACCAGCAGCCAGGGCAGCGAGCCGGCCCTGAGCAGGCTCACTCGCGCTCCACCAGGTCGAGGAACACCGCCTCGAGCGAGTCGCCCTGCTCCCTGCTCTGCGCGCGCAGCTCGTTGAGTGTGCCCTGTGCGATCAGCTCGCCGCGCGAGATGATGCCGATCCGCTGTGCCATGCGCTCGGCGATCTCCATGATGTGGGTGGTCAGGATGACGGTGTTGCCCTGCTGAACGTACTCCACGAGCAGGTCCTTCACGTCCCTCGCGGCACCCGCGTCGAGGCCGGTGAGCGGCTCGTCTAGGATCATCACCCGCGGCTGGTGGATGAGCCCGCCGGCCAGGCCAAGCTTCTGCTTCATGCCGCGGGAGAAGGCCTCGGTGATCTCGTGCCGGTGATCCCACAGGTCGAGCCACCTCAGCAGTTCGCTGCCGCGCTCCCGGGCTTCCTCCCTGGGGATGCCCCACAGGCCGGCCACGAACTCGAGGTATTCGAGCGGCCGCAGCTTGCCGTAGAGGAGCGGATCGTCGGGCAGGAACGCCAGGTTCGCCTTTGCCTGGCCGGGCGTCTCCGTGATGCTCTTGCCCAGGATGAAGGCATCGCCGCTGCTGGGCGTGAGGAGGCCGGCGACCATGCGCAGCGTCGTCGTCTTGCCGGCGCCGTTGGGACCCAGCAGGGCGTAAAGCTCGCCCTGCTCGACTCGCAGGTTCAGGTCGCTGACCGCCCGCTTGTTGCCGAAGCGCTTGCTCAGGCCGTTCAGTTCGAGGGCGGCGGTAGCCGGCGCGGGACGGCCCGTCGTCGTCGGTTCGGCGTTTGCAACTGCTTCTGTCAACGTTTCCTCCAGGCTGCGATGAGCGCCCGTTCCCGTTCGGGCGTGAGCCCCGCCTTGGGCTCGTGCGGCCCCGACGCCCTGCTCCACTCCAAGGTTGCCGTCACGGTATCACTGATGGGCACAGGGTCAGCTCGTGGCCGCGTGCCACCGCCTGCTCGGTGAAGTGCTTGCCAACGAACTGCGTGCCGCCGATAACCACGATTCTCATCGGGCCGTCCTTTGCGCGGGAATTTGCCGTGCCTGGTGCCTATCGTAAGGCCTCGAGCACCCGCAGGGCAGCCCGGTCCTTCGCCTTCGCCTCCAGCATCAGGTCGAAGGGGTGCCCCTCGCCGCCCACCCCCTCGAGCAGGCCCAGCGCAGCCTCCAGGTCGGCCGGCTCGATGTAGTCGGCATGCGCCTTCGCTCCGGGCGTTCGCGGCGAGGAGAGGTGGAACTTGGGCACCCGGCCGGCCCAGGAGGCGACGACCTCGTGCAGCAGCTCGGGCGAGGGTACGTCACCCTCCCGGCTCAGGCAGCGGTGGTGATGAAAGTCGAAGACGACGGGGATGCCCAGCGGCCTGGCGACCTCAAGGGCGTCGATCACATCGAACGTCGTGTCGTCGTTCTCGACGCACAGCCGCTCGAGCACGAGCTCCGGCAGCGTCCGCGCAGTGTTTATGAAGCGGGCGAGGGCCTGCCGGGGTTCGCCGTAGGCTCCGCCTATGTGGAGGGTGATGGTTCCTGTGAGCGGGTCGACCTGCTGCAGGAAGCGGGCGCTGTAGAGGAGCTCGGCCTTTGCGTTGGCGACCACCTGCGGGTTCGGGGAGTTGATGACCGTGTACTGGCCCGGGTGCATGCTGAGCCGCATTCCGTTGGCCCGCACGAACTCGCGCACCTGGCCCAGCTGTCCGGCGAAGCGCTCCTCCCAGTCGAGCTCGAAACGCTCGTGCGAGGCGAAGGGGATGACGCTCGAGCCGACCCGGAAGAGGCGTATGCCCTGCCGTGCGTTCCAGCGGAGGATCTCCAGCAGTGCCGTCAGGTTCGCCTCGATAACCTGGGCGACCCGCTCGGGGCCCAGGCTGGCGAGCCGCAGGGTGCGGTTCGTCGTGAGGTCGAGGGTCAGGTTTTGCCCGACGTAACCGATGTGGCGCAAGTGCAACGCGATCCTCCGCCGGGGGCACGGGAGCGTGTGGGCGCGGGGTGTCCGCGCGTCCATAGGTGCCCTCCAGCCTAGTCAGATCAGGCTGGCGGAGAGGGTGTGGTCCACTCCCGTTACTGGCTGCCCAGGCGCCGGATGATCCTTTGCCGGGTCTTGCGGAGCCCGAAGTATGCCCGGCTCGCGTAGCTGCGGGCCGTCATGAGGAACTGCGGCCTGGAGATGTAGATGCGCGGTACGACCAGCCGGGTGACGCCGTACTTCTCCTTGTACTTCATCCCCCCGCCCCAGTCGTGCCACTCCATGCCGCGGGCCTTCCAGTAGCGCAGGGCATACCAGTGGATCGCCTCGTTGGGGCGCAGCTGACGGTTGTCCACGAGGCTGGCATTCCCCCAGAAGTAGGAGAACCGGCCGTAGCCGGGAAAGATGCCGGTAGCCAGGCACTCCCCTTCCGGGTCGTACGCCTTGAGGAGGAGCAGGTTGCCGGTGGGCCACAGGTGGTCGATGAGCAGCTCCACCCGGCGCTGATCGTAGGTTGGCTTGAGGCCCTGCCGCCCGAAGACGCCCTCCAGTTGCTCGTAGTAGGTTGCAGCGAAGCCTTCGGGGGTGGCTTCCTGGATGGTGACGCCGGATTTCTGGGCCTTCCTTATCGCCCGCCGGCAGGCGCTGGTCATGGCGCCGAACAGTTCATCCTCGTCCCTCCGAAGGTCGGTAGCGTACGTCCGGAACAGCTTCGAGTGGAAACCCAGGCCGCGGAAGTCGGCGTCCGTGAGGTAGCGGTCCATGATCTCCAGGTGGTGGACGCCCGATCGCCACGCAAACTCGGTAAGGGCGACGAGGGCGTCGCGCCTGCTGTGGCCGGGGAGCAGGTTGAAGCCCATGTACGCGGCGCTCCAGCCGGGCATGGGACTGCCGATTATCTGCACGCCCAGCTGCCGCCGGCGAATGCCGCTGAACCAGCCGATGGTTGAGCCCTCGCGGCCCAGCTCCACCAGCCACGGTTCACCCCTGGTGAGCTGAGTCAGGTATTGCAGGGAGGCGCGGGTCTGGGCGTAGCTCCGGTCCGGCAGCCCGTCCAGTTCACTCCAGGGGACCTGTTCCCACTGGAGGTGGCGAACGGTGATGCCGTTCGATGCGAGGAATTGGCTTGCGCGTCGACCGCCCCGGAAGGCGGTTGCGGCTCGTGGTGCTGGTCGCCCTGCGGCTGCCTGCGTACCCGCGGTCTCGAAGACGACGGGATCCCCTCCGTGGGAGGTCAGCGAGGACGGCGCGGCCTTTGCATGCGTCCCTTGGCCCGGCATACTTCCCCCTCTTTCGCACCCCTGCGGGATGCCCTGGTTACCTATTCAGCTGTGAAAGACTCCTCAATTCTGGAGTATGAGAGTGCGATGTGGGGGTGCATCCGACACCGGACGTCCGAGGGCTTGTGCTCCGCCTTTTGACGGTTGCGGGGCCTGCGCTTCATGCAAATAAAATGGCCGGATGCTCGAATCGCTTCAGGCCTTTACCGTTTCACTTCCCGGCTGGCTGCAATGGTCCGGCATCCTGCTGGCCGGCGCCATCCCCTTTATCGAGTCGTACTTCGGGTCGCTGTTGGGTGTGGTCTCCGGGCTTCCCGCTCCCGTTGCGGTGATGGCCGCCTCGCTGGGCAACTTCATCACCATGGCGCTGCTGGTCCTCTTCGCCCATAAGGTGCGCGGCAGAGTCAAGGGGCAACACGACGACGACCAGCCGGCCAACGGGGAGGCCACACCCGGAAAACGCCAGCGCCGCCTGCGCGCGGCCTTCGACCGTTACGGCGTTGCGGGGGTGAGCCTGCTTGGCCAGACCATCCTGCCCAGCCAGATAACCGCCACCGCGCTCGTTTCGTTCGGAGCGCGGCGGCGCAGCGTGATCCTATGGCAGGCGGTATCGATCGTCCTGTGGGGGACGCTGTTTGCATACCTGACGGTGCAGGGCGTGGACCTGCTGCCCGGCGCCGTCAGGAGCTGAGCGGTTCAGGCAGAGGTCCTCAGGAGCGAGCGAACTCCACCGTTTGCCCCTCCAGGTCGACGGTGTTCACGCGCCAGCCGGTGGTGAGCCACGACTTGGCCTGGGCGTGACGTTCGCTGTTCGACCACCAGGGCCGGTGCCGGTGGGCGCTGGCCGGCAGCTCCCCGGCTATCGCTTCCTCGATCTCGTCGAAGGTCAGCTTCACCTTTGAATCCTTCTGCGTGCCCAGGTATTCGCGCAAGCCTTCGTAGCGGCTTATGCGGCCCCGACGTCGCCTCGGTGCAGATGTGCCGTTCGTGACGGTCGCCTCCACCTCGGTCCGGACGTCCTCACCTGCGGCCTCTTCGCTTTCGGTCCACTGGGCGAGCAGCTTGTACAGTTCCGAAACCCTGGTGGTTGGCACGGAGAGAGTCACGACGGTCAGATTCATCAAGTTCACCCCAATTTGCATTCAGAATTATTCTTCACATCATTCTCGAATGCTTACTATTCATTTCGCTGTGATGAAATCCCCAGAAAGCATGCTGCCTATGTCAACACACGGGCAACGCTTAAAGGATGGAGGGGATCGAGCCCTGCTCGATCCCCTCCACGCCTGACTGTTTCGCTTCGCTCGGGCTTACTCGCCAGAGTCTTCGCCGCCCCACGGCTGGCTGGCTATGTAGGCGGTCACCGCGTCGAGTTCGGCTTCGGAGAGCGCGCTCACGACGATGTGCATCGCGTT
>CALKAI010000050.1 GCA_937983275.1 uncultured Trueperaceae bacterium
CTCATCCTCGACCTGCGCGACAACGGCGGCGGCTTCCTCAACCAGGGGATCCTGGTGGCCGATGAATTCCTGAAGAGCGGCGACATCGTGTTCCAGCGGGCGCGCGGGGTGACGCAGCGGCTTGCCTCTGCCGATCCGAACGGCTTCGACCTGCCCATGGTGGTGCTGGTCAACAGCCACTCGGCCAGCGCCTCCGAGATCGTGGCGGGCGCGCTGCAGGACAACGGCCGCGCGCTGGTCGTAGGCGAGCAGACCTTCGGCAAGGGCGTCGCCCAGAACGTGGTGTCGCTGAGCGACGGCGGGCAGCTCATCTACATGGCGTTCGAGTGGCTCACGCCGGAGCGCATGTCGATCAACGAGAACGGCATCACCCCCGACGTGCGGGCGGCGGACACCCGCTTCCCGAACACCATCGCGCTGGAGGGCGTGGGCGCCCGCGAGGGCCAGACGATCCAGATCAGTGTCGACGGTGAGCCGGTAGGGGAGGCCGTGGCCGATGAGGACGGCACCTTCCAGTTCGTAACCACCGGCCCGGTGCGCGAGTACAGCCCGGTCCAGGGACAGGCGATGGTCGACCTCGAGAACGACGAGGCACTGCAGGTCGCCTACGAGGTGCTCCAGGAGCAGCTGGTTGCGGGGCAGGCGCAGCCGGTCGGCGCCAACTGAGCAGCCCCGGCCCCGCCAGCGGCCAGCTGCCGCAGGCGGGCAATAGCTGCAGCAAGCAGACCGAAACAGAGAGGGTGCGCCACCGGCGATGGTGGCGCACCCTCTTTCCTGCTTCAGGTTGACCCGTTCGCGGTGAGCTGACCCGCCCGGTGGCCGGGGCGTCAGCTCAGGATTTCGGGCCGGCCTCCCGCACCGCCTCGTCCACGCTGGCCGCGAACTGTTCGAAGTTCTCGCTGAACATGCGGGCGAGCTGGCGGGCCTGCTCGTCGTAGGCGGCGCCGTCGCTCCAGGTGGCCCGGGGATCCAGCGTCTCGCTCGGCACGCCGGGGCAGGAGACGGGTACCTCCACGCCGAAGACCGGGTCGATGCGCATCTCCACGTCGTCCAGCTCGCCGGCGAGGGCGGCGTTGATCATCGCACGGGTGTAGGCGAGGCTTATGCGCGAGCCGGTGCCGTGCGGGCCGCCGGTCCAGCCGGTGTTGACCAGCCACACGGAGGAGCCGTGCCGCTCGATGAGTTCACCCAGCATCTGGGCGTAGGTACGCGGCGGCAGAGGCATGAAGGGTGCCCCGAAGCAGGTGCTGAATGTCGCCTGCGGTTCGGTCACGCCGCGCTCCGTGCCGGCGACCTTGGCGGTGTAGCCGGACAGGAAGTGGTACTGCGCCTGGGCGTTGGTGAGGCGGCTTATGGGTGGCAGGACCCCGAAGGCATCGGCCGTCAGGAAGATCACCGACTTCGGGTGGTTGCCCTCGCCCGTCTCGCTGGCGTTGGGGATGAAGTGGATGGGGTAGGCGGCCCGGGTGTTCTCGGTCTTGCTGCCGTCGCTCAGGTCGACCTCGCGCGTCTGCTCGTCCATCCCGACGTTCTCGAGGAGGGTGCCGAAGCGGCGGGTGGTGGAGAAGATCTCGGGCTCGGCCTCCGGATTCAGGTCGATGACCTTCGCGTAGCAACCGCCCTCGAAGTTGAAGATGCCGTCGTCGGTCCAGCCGTGCTCGTCATCCCCGATGAGGGTGCGCGACTGGTCGGAGGAGAGGGTCGTCTTGCCGGTACCGGAAAGCCCGAAAAACAGTGCGGTGTTGCCCTCGCTGTCCATGTTGGCCGAGCAGTGCATGGGCATCACACCGCGCCCCGGCAGCTCGTAGTTCATGGCGCTGAAGATGGACTTCTTGATCTCGCCCGCATACTCCGTGTTGGCGATAAGCACTACCTGCGACTCCAGGTCCATGGCGATGACCGTGTCGCTCCGGCAGCCGTGGCGCTCCGGCGCTGCCCTGAAGGAGGGGAGGTCCAGCACGATCCAGTCGGGATCCTCGTGGGTGTCGGTGGTGCGGATGAACATGTTGCGCGCGAAGAGGCTGTGCCAGGCGTACTCCGTTATCACCCGCACGGAGCGGCGGTAGCGCGGGTCGCTGCCCACGTAGACGTCCTGGACGTACAGCTGCTTGCCGCCGGTGGCGGCCTCCATGTCGCGGCGCAGCTGCTCGAAGGCCTGGGGCTCCATCGGCTGGTTGACCGGCCCCCAATCGATCTTCCGCGCGGCCTCGCCCGCGTTCACGATGAACTTGTCCTTGGGCGAACGCCCGGTGAAGTGGCCGGTGTCGACCGCCAGCGGCCCCTCCTTGGCGAGCCTGCCCTCGCCGCCGGCCAGGGCGTACTCGTAGAGCCGGGCCGCACCCGCATTGTGGATGACACTCGCTGCGCCTATCTGGAGGCGCTCTTTTGACTGGGTCGTTGTCTCCCGCATCAACTACCTGCTTCCTTTGGACCGAGTTGGGGGCTGCCACGGGCAGCCACAACAATCGAGGATAGCAGCGGCCCCGCGCGGGCCCGAGTACTACGCCACAGCCCACGTACACCGCAAATTGCGGGATCCGGGCGGGATGTGTACAAGGCTGTTGCGGGCGAGTACTCTGCCGGCCCGGGCAGGCGGGTCTACCAGCGGATCGTCAGTCCGAAGCGCACCTGCTGGCGCTCGTCCGAGAAGTCCACGCCGGTCTCCAGGCCAATATGCTCGTAGACGTCGTAACGCAGCGCGGCACTCAGCTCGGCGGCCGGCCCGGCGCCGGTAGGCGAGTCTTCGAAGTTGACCCTGCCCGCCAGGTCGAGTTCGAGCGGCCCCAGCTCGTAGACGATGTTCACCTCGTTGGTGAGGGAGTAGATGCCGCGGGAATCGTCGAAGCGGCCAATCCGGTAGGAGGCGAACACCTCGTCGCTCAGGTAGCCGCCCAGGCGCAGGGAGACGCTGAACGGGTCGCCCCGCTCCCGGTCCAGGACGCTCGACAGGGCGGTCGTCTGGATCTCGACGACGTCCAGCCCCAGCGCCTCGGCCAGTGCCGACTGCAGTTCCGACACGAAGAGCATGTCGACGGCCGTATCGAGCGCGCCCTCGGCCAGGGCGGTACCCAGGCCGCTCTCGCCGGCGATGGGCGCGTCGAGTTCGATACGGCCCAGGGTGATGAGCGACAGCAGCTCGGTCTCGGTGAACTCCCGCGGGGCCGTCGAACTGCCGTCGGCCAGCGTCTCCTGGAAGAGCACCGGGGATGCCAGCGAGGGGGTGATGTTGAGCTCGAACGGTGGCGACTGGTCGGGCACCGGTTCGACCTGCGCCGTGAAGGCCAGGGTCACCTCCACCCGGTTCCCCTCCAGGCCGCTCACGATGCTGATGCCCCGGTTACTGGAGGCGATGCGGCTGGCGTCGAGGCTGGTGCGGGCGACGACGTCGAGGACCGGGTAGATGCCCCTCGACGGGTCGAAGGTGGCCACGGCCGAGACAACCTGGAACTCCCTGCCCGAGAAGCGCAGCGCGCCCCGGAGCACCTGTGCAGCCCCGGACAGGGCCGGCTGGGCAGCAGTGCCGACCAGGCGTATGTCCATCGCCAACTCGGCGTTACCGAAGTTCTCGTTGAAGCGCACCCTGCCGGGCGCTTCGATGCGCAGCCCGTCGAACTGGAAGCGCTCCAGCGCCTGGCTGCTCACGCTCTCGTCGACCAGTCGTGAGATCTCCCCGCCCTGAGCGAGGTCATCATCTTCGTCGGTGGCCGCCTGCTGCGCCACGCCGGGTTGCGGCGCGGCCGCCTCTCCCTCCGCACTGCTCTGCCCACTGCTCAGGCCCATCTGGAAGCGCGCCTCATCAACGAACACGTGGCCGCCCAGGAGGAACTCCTCCTGCCAGCGCAGGTAGACGTCGGCGTCCACGCGGGCGCTGGCAACCATCAGCTGCGGGAAGCTGATGGCCAGGTCGTCGCCCTGCACACGCAGGTCGAGCGGCACCAGGCTCCCCTCCACGCTGAACGGCTGGCCCAGCTGCCCGCCGCCTTCGAGCCACAGGGGAGACTGCTCGGTAGATTGGATGGTCGCTCCCAGCGCCGTTATCTGGCCCAGCCACGGCACGTAGGCGTCCCCCTCCAGCTGGAAGGTCGCGCCTGAGAGGTCCATCGTGGAAAGAACCAGGCGTGCCTGGCCGCTTATATCCAGCTCCCCGGTTACAGGCGTGATCCCCACCGCGGTGCCGGCCACCGTGAGGTCCTCACCGGCGAGCCGGGCGAGCAGGTCGTCCAGCCGGAAGAGGGTGCCCGCCACCTCGATGGCGATCTCCTCGCTGGCCGCCGTCACCCGCGGTTCGGCAAATGTCCCGCTCGCCTCCACCTCGAGCGTCCCCTGGGCGCCGACGCCGTACTGGGCGATGGGCGGGATGAGCCCCAGCAGCGGTGTGAAGTCGGCATCCTGCGCCGTGAGCCGGAAGTCGAGCAGGTCCGGTGCGATGGTGCCGGTAGCCACCCAGCGGCCCGACTCGCCGGTCTGTTCGTCACCCTCGGTACTGGTGAACTGGGCGTCGGTGACCACGAACCGGCCCTCGCGCAGGGTGGCGTTGAACGTCCCGGTGGTGGTGACGCCGCCGCTCTCCATGCGGATCTGTTCCGTGGCGACCTCGAACTCGAGTCCTTCGCCGGCCTCCCAAGGTAGGGAGAGGCGCGCCACGCCGGTGACGCTGGCATCGAGTGGCGCGGGCCCGACGACCGCGCGGGCGAGCACCTCCAGCGGGAAAGCTTCCAGAGTCGCCCGTCCGGTCACGCCGCGGCCGTCGATCGTGACGTTCAGCGGGGAGCCGGCAAAGACGCTCGTCAGCTGCACCCGGCCCAGGTTGCCGCCAATGTCGACGTCGAACGGGACGACCTCGCCGGCCACGGCCAGGTCGGGAGCGGTGAGCCGGCCTATGACGTCGTTGCCCCTTACCTGCAGGAAGCCGCTGAGCGGCGCCTCAAGGTGGGGCAGGACCTGTGCGACCGCCGGCAGGGTGGCCGGGTCGAAGGTGCCCAGCCGCAGGCTCAGGTCGGTGCGCGAGCGGTACTCTTCGCCGGTGCCGCCCAGCAGCGGCAGCGGATCGACGACCCCGCTGGCCGTGAGCGAACCGCCGAACGCCTCGAGCCGCGCGTTCAGGCCGGCCGGAGTGCCCTGCAGGGCGCTGCCCAGATCGAGCGATCCAGTGAGGGAGACGCCGGCGTCCCCGGTCTGCTGCGCCTGATACCCGACGGTGAGCGGCCGCCCGCCCTGGAGGTCGCCTGCCACTCCGACGTACAGGTCGAGGTCGAGGCCGCCCAGGTTGAGGCCGTTCAGGCGCGCTTCGCCATCCACCCGCATGCCGTCGAGGGTGGCGTTCAGGGTCGTCTCGCTGCCGGCCAGGAGGCCGCTGCCGGCCGCGCTGAGCCGCATGCCGCCGGACTCGCCGCCCGCCAGGTCGAATTCGAGCTGCACGGGTAGGTCTACCGGTTCGCCGGCGACGCTGCCGGTCAGCTCCAGCTGCACGACACCCGCCGCGGCGTTGCCGCTGGCACTGCCGGCGAGCTGCAGTTCGCCGGTAAGCGGCAAGGCAATACGGTCGATCTCCCAGCCGAGCTCCTCTACCGAGGTGAGCCGCCCGCTAAAGGCCTCGCCCTCGACCTGCAGCGAGTCCAGCGAGGGGCCGGCGCTAAGGCCTATGTCACCCAGATCCATGCCCGCCAGGTTGAGACCGGTGATGGAACCGTCGACGCTGCCGTCGGGGGCCAGTTGCACGGTGGCGAGGCCGGCCAGGCTGTCGTCCAGTCCGGCGAGCTCGCCCACCGCGAAGAAGCTGCCCTCTCCGGGGTGGAAGGCGACCTCCCAGCCCTGCAGCTGACCCTCACCGGTCGCCACCAGGGTGTCGCTCTCGAGCAGGGAGGTGATGGTACCCGAGTAGTCCCACAGCAGGGCGCCCTCCTCCAGGGCCGCGTGGCCGCGAGCGTCGAGCTCCTCACCGTCGAGCGTGGCGGCGAGATCGACCGCCACCCCCGGGCCGGCCGCAACCTGTGCAGCCAGCTGGACGTTCGCCTGGGGGTCGATGCTGCTGCCGGCCTCGAACCCGCCTTCGGCGCTCAGGGTGGTGTGGACGGGCAGCAGTGCCGCCAGCGCCGCCGGATCGCTGTGGGCGAGGTTGCCGCTCAGGTGCCACTGCGCGCCTTCGCCGGCGAGGCTGGCCTGCAGCAGCTGCCCCTCGCCGGTGGCGGCGGTGGCGAGCCCCGAGTAACTCGCGCCCTGACCCTCCAGGTAGGCACGTACGGTTACCTGCTCGCCCAGAAGCTCCAGCGGGGTGTTGCCGCTCACCCGCCACACTGGGGAGCCTCCGGTGAGCTGGGCGTCGAGCTGCAGGTTGACGGTCGTCGATCCGAGGGCATCACCAAGCTGGACGGGCACGGCCAGCTGCCCGGTCACAGCTTGGGGGGTGATTGAAACCTGTACGCCCTCGCCGCTCAGCTGGGCGGCCGGCCCCTCGTCGAGGTTGGCCTGGACGTCGACGGTGACGGCGTCAACCTGGGCGAAGCCGGCCTGAAGCGGTTCGCTGCTCAGGCTGCCCTGCAGCTGCGGCCGCTGCAGGGGCCCGGTTACCCCGAACTGGCCCGCCGCCCAGGGCGTGTCGACCGTCGCGCTGAGGTCGAGTTCGGGCAGGAGGGCTCCTGAGGCGCTTAGCCCCACTGCCGGCATGCCCTCGCCGGCGAGCTGTGCCTCGCTGGTGAGGAGCAGCTCGTTGCCGCTGCCCACCAGCGTGAGGAGGCTGCGGCCGTCCTGGCCGCGCAGCGGTACGGCCTCGCCGCCGTTCACGCGCAGCGAGCCCTGCCAGGTGCCGTCGAAGCTGCGCAGCAGGTTGCCGCTCACGGTCGTTCCCGCGAGCTGGGCGGGCAGTTCGAGGGAGAGGGGCAGGCTCGCCAGGAGCGCCTCGGGCTGCAGGTCGATGGCATCCAGGGCAATCCCCTGCGGTCCGGCGCTCACCTGCCCGCCGGGCAGGCCGGCCTCGACCCGCCACTTGCCGTCGTAGCTGGCCGTCCCGGTGAGTGCCGGCTCGTCAGGCGCCAGCAGCGCCCAGCTGCCCTGCGCGGCCAGGCCCTCCTCGAGACTCGCGGTGGCTTCGACCTGCAGGCGCAACTCTTCCGGGTCGACCTCCCACATGTCGGCGGGGATGGGCAGCAGCTCCTCCAGCTGCATGCCCACGGCGGCCAGGAGCGGAGCGACGCGCGGAGCGCCGCTCAGCAGCCAGGCGCCATCCTGCGCGCGCACCTCGATGTTTTCGCCGCCCACCCGGGCGGTCGCCACGAGGCTGGCGAAGCCGGCCGACCAGTCGGCGTCGACCGTGTGACCGGCCAGGTCCAACCTGCCCCGCTGCTCAGCGAGGTCCGCTTCGAGGGTCCACTGGCTTTCCGCCAGTCCGGCCGGCAGGTCCAGCTCCGGCGCAAGCTGAGCAGCGAGCCGTGCAGTCGGGCCGCTGCCGCTTACGGTACCCTCCGCGAAGGTGAGCGACCCGGAGGGCGACTGGGCAGAGAGCCGCACCTGCGGCCACACCGTCCCCGCCAGCGTCCACTCGTCGAGCAGCTCGGCGGTGCCGCTCACGTGCAGCTCGTCGCCGGCACCGCGCAGGTTCAGCGAAGCGGGGGTGCCGGCGATTTCGACGTTGCCGTGTACTTCTCCGCCATAACCTTCCGGCCCGTAATCGAGGCTGCCGCTCACCTGCCCCGCCAGGGGAACTCCCAGGAGGGCGCCCAGCTGGCCCACGTCGAGGTCGCCGCCGCCGCTGAAGGTGCCGGTGTCGAGGCTGGCCGTGAGCGTGAAGGTGCGGTCCCCCTCGATCAGCTCCAGCTGCGCGCGGTTGAACTCGCGGTCCACCTGGCCCTGCAGGCTCAACTCCTCGCCCAGCTCGAGCCCGGCCACCCGGGTGCCTGCCGGAGCGACCAGCGAGAGGGCGTGTCCCTGCCCGTCGGGCCGCACGGCGAGCGACAGTTCCCCGGAGGTCACCTCGAGGTTGGCGGCCGGTCCGGTCTCGCCGAGTTCGAGGGTGCCGTTCGCCAGGAGCTCCTGCCCCTCGTACTCCACGCGCAGGCCGCTGGCGTTGACGGCGAGCGAAGGCGTGCTTGAAGGGTCGTAGGTGAGGGCGAGCACCTGCTGGCCCTGCGCAGTTCCGCTCGCGTCCAGCCGCACGCCGGCCTGCGCGTCGTAGTTCGCCTGGACGGCGAGAGCCAGCGGGCCGGCCTGCGCACCTGCCGCCTCCACCAGGGCGACATCAAGGTCTGCTGCCGAGACCAGCTCGCCGTCCCGGTAGGTGATCGTGCCGCTGCCACCCTCCACGGCCACGGTAGCGGGTCCGGCGACGGAGAAGGGAGCGGCGGTGAAATCGAACTGCGCCGCCAGCGGTGAGAGGGCGACCTCGCCGCTCAGCTGCAGCGGCCCCAGCCGGCCGCTCACGTCTTCGAGCCGGTCGTAGGAAGGGGAGAGGGTGCCGCTTAGGCTGCCGGCTAACGGCGCGTCGACGGTGAATCCCGCGATCTCGAGGGGGCCCGCAGGACCGTCGAGCTCCAGCGTGAGTCGCGGCCGCTCCAGGGGACCGGTGGCGGCGAGGCTCACCTGCACAAGTGCGTTCAGCTCCGGCACGACCAGCTCGTTGAGGTTCACCTGACCCTCGATCTGGCCGTCGTCGAGCACGGCCGCGCCCTCGAAGCGGGTGCCCGCAAGGAGCGCTTCCGGACTGCCCCCTCGCGCGGAGCCGCTCAGGAATACCCCGATGCCGTCCTCGCCCATGCTGGCCTCGACGGTGGCGGCCAGGGGCGTAC
>CALKAI010000051.1 GCA_937983275.1 uncultured Trueperaceae bacterium
CCATTTGGAGGATGAGGAGATCGCTGCGGTCGTGAACCACGTCATCACAGCATGGGGTAACGAGGAGCAGCTCGAGGAGCCGTTCGAACCGATCGGGGCACAGGTGGTTGCTTCCCTGCGGGAAGGCGACCTGTCGCCCGCTGACGTCTACGCGGTTCGCCAGGATATCGGACTCTCCGAGACGGCAGTGGCCGAGCAGGAAGACGCCAGCGACGAGGAGCTGGTCGACGCCGAAGCCTTCTTCACTGCAGAGCAGGCGCAATCGGGCGCGGGCCAGTACCGCGTACACTGCGCGGCCTGCCACGGCGCAAACCTGGCCGGCGGGGCCGCGCCGGCGCTCACCGGTGGCAACCTCGTCCAGTCCTGGGCCAACGCCAATGCGCTCTACCAGTACTACAGCGAAGCGATGCCGCCTTCCAATCCCGGCGGGCTTCCTGAAGAGGCCTACATAGATATCCTCGCTTACATCCTCGATGAGGCCGGCTTCCCGGACGGCGACCAGGAGCTGGTTGCCGATCCCGAGTTGCTCAGGCAAATCGACTTCGACGTTCTGGATTGATCCGCATTTTTGAAAGGAGGTGTTGGAGCCCCCGACCAGAGGAATAGCTCGACGACTTTCCGATCTCTCTTGACACATCATTCCTGAGGAGACTTGCTCGCGTGATAGAGGCGACAAAGTTCAGAATTCTGATAACAACCCTCATTTTTTCGGCTGCAGCCCTGGGTCTCGCCCAGGAGCGCACCTACGAACCCGTAACGGACGAGATGCTCCAGAACCCCGACCCGGCAGAGTGGGTCAACTGGCGCGGTAACCTCGAACTGCACGGCTACAGCGAACTCGACCTGATCAACCGGGATACGGTCGCCGATCTCGAACTCGCCTGGGCCTTCCCGATGCCTACGGGCGGCATGCAGGAGATCTCGCCGCTCGTCCACGACGGCATCATGTTCTGGGCCAGCAACGACAACATCGTGCAGGCCGTCGATGCGAAGACGGGCGAGCTCATCTGGGAGTACCGTCACGTGCTCCCCGAGTTCGAAGGCGGCTACCACAACTACCAGCGCATGCGCCAGAAGAACAGCGTGGCGCTCTACGACGACAGCGTCATCCTTTCGACCGTCGACGCCAAGCTGCTCTCGCTCGACGCCCTGACAGGCCAGGTCGAGTGGGAAGTCCAGGTGCACGACTGGGAAGCCGGCTACAGCTACACCGCAGGCCCGGTCGTCTTTGACGGCGTCATCTATGCCGGTGTCTCCGGCTGCTCGATGACCGGCACCGCCGGTGGCTGTTACATCACCGCCCACGATGTGGAGACCGGTGAGGAGATCTGGCGCGTCAACACCCTCGCCGACCCGGAGAACGAAGAGGTCGACGCCTCCTGGAACGGCCTCCCTGTCGAGAGCCGCTGGGGCGCGACCCCCTGGACGACCGGCTCCGTCGACCCCGAGTTGGGCCTCACCTACTGGGGTACCGGCATGCCCATCCCCTACCCGGAGATCATCCGCGGCTCGGGCGACGGCGATGCCCTCTACACGAACTCCACCCTGGCGCTCGACATGGAAACCGGCGAGATCCAGTGGTACTTCCAGCACCTGCCGCGCGACAACTGGGACCTTGACAGCCCCTTCGAGCGTGTGCTCGTCGACACCGAAATCGACGGTGAAGAGCGCAGGCTACTCGTGACCGTCCCCGGCAAGTCCTCCATCGCCTTCGGTCTCGACCTTGAAACCGGTGAGTTCCGGTGGGCACCCGACTCTGTCTACCAGACCGTGGTGTCGGACATCGATCCCGAGACCGGCGAGGTAACGCCCAACGTCGAACTCATCCCCACCGAGATCGGTCAGGAAGTCCTGGCCTGCCCGAGCCTGAGCGGCGGCAAGCTGTGGCAGGCTGTTTCCTACAGCCCGCTCACGGACGCCATGTACGCTCCGCTGGCCGAGTCCT
>CALKAI010000052.1 GCA_937983275.1 uncultured Trueperaceae bacterium
GGATCGCGCCGCTCATGCGCAGCTCGCCTGGCGTGAACTCGACCTGCGCGCCGTAGACCTGCAGGGTGTTCACCCGCTCGGCACTGGCGTTGTCGGGCATCACTATCACGCAGCGGTAGCCACGCACCGAAGCCAGGAACGACAGGCCAATGCCGGTGTTGCCCGAGGTCGGTTCGACGATCGTCTGGCCCGAGCCGGGTGTCAGGAGGCCGCGCGCTTCGGCGTCCTCGATCATTCCCAGGGCCGTCCTGTCCTTGATAGAGCCAGCCGGATTGAACCCTTCCAGCTTCACCCATACCTGGGCCATGCCCGGCTCGACCACGCGGAAGAGCCGGACCAGCGGGGTGTTGCCTACCAGGGAGTCGAGCATCCTGGGCCTGCTTGCCGTATCCATGCCTAAAGTCTAGCCGTTGCCGCACGGGGTACCATTCAGGCATGGGGGAAAAGGAACTGTGGAAGTTCTTCCTCGAGGTCCAGGAGGCCGTCGAGGAAGGGAACGCAGGTCGTGCAACGCAGCCCTATGAGGCGGGGAACCACATGGTCAGTGCGCTGGCCGGCGATGTGGAGCTCTCCGTCAAGGATGTGAGCGAAGAGGACGCCATCCTTATTGCCGGTGAACTGAAGGAACGGGGCGTGCGCGCGCTGGTGAGCGGCACGCTGATATGCCCGGCGTGCGGCCGCCGGGTCCCCGATCAGGAGTACTGCATCAGCTGCCGCTCGAGGCTGCCCCGCCCGGACCAGGCCACCTGAGCGCTAGAAACGCGACGGGAAGCGCAACCTGGTAGTGCCTGTTTCCGTGCCGTCCGTCTCGCCGTTACCCAGCACGTTCGTGTCCTCCTGGACGCGGTGCTCATCTTCCGGCAAAATCTCCCCCTCGCCATCCGGCTCGCCGCGCTGGCGGGGTCGCGCCAGCGGATCGACCGGCCGCGGGTAGAGCTCCTGCGCCTCCTGCCGGCGCTTCCACTCCTCCCGCCGGCGCTGATCGACCCTGGTCGAGGCGAGGCGCCGGACGCGGTCGACCCGCTGCTCGAGCGGCTCGATCTTGAACCGTTCGTTCCACGGCTCCCAGGTGAACTGGGCGCGCAGCCGGTAGGTGCGCCGGTGACCGCGGGCCGCGTAGAAGTAGAGGTCGAGGAAACCGGTGTCGCCCTGCGGCTCCTCGATGTTCACGGTGATATCGACGGACTTGTGGGCGGGGACGAGTACGCTTACCTCTGCCACTTCCGGTTCGGGATCGAGCGGCCCCCACACGGACACCTCGAGCAGCTGCACGACGCTGTCACCAAGGTTGCTCACGTGCATCAGCAGTTCGGTGAGGGTACTGTTCTCCACGCCCTGGACGCGGCCCCGTGAGATGAGCAGCTCGGGCCGCTGGGCCGCCAGCCGCTTGCGGCGGTTGGACAGCAGCACGCCGAGGAGCGCCACGATAACGATCGCGATGAGCACCGCGATGATCGCCTGGCCGTACCCGGCCTCCCAGCTGAGCCGCAGCCATTCGGCCAGGGAGTTCGCCAGGGCAACAATGTCGGTCCAGATGCTCTCCAACACTCGGCCCATGCCCACACCTTACCGCCCTTGGCGCTAAAGTTGCGGTGTGACGGCTCCTCATGAAGAAACAATTGAGAACGCGCCCGGCCTGCGGGAAACCGGGGACGGCAGCCTCACCCTGTACAGCGAGCGGTACGGACAAACGTTCCACTCGCAGCACGGCGCGGTCCGGGAGTCCCGGCACGTCTTCCTGGAGGCGAGCGGCGTGGCAGGGCGGCTGGCTGCCGGCCAGCCCGCCCGCATCCTCGAGATAGGTTTCGGTACCGGCCTCAACTTCTTCCTGACCGCCCAGGCGGCGGTGGAGAGTGGCGCGCCGCTGCACTACCTGGCGCTCGAGCGCGAGCTGCTGCCTGCCGGCAAGGTGCGGCAGCTGGGTTACGGGAAGGTCGCGCCGGATGTGCTGCCCGGCTACCTGGCCTTCCGCGAAGGCCCGGGCACCGCCGCGCCGGGGTCGGTCCGCTTCTCCCTGGGGCCCGTCGAGCTGACGCTGGCGCTGGGCGAGGCGACGGAGGCGCCGCTTGGGGCAGAGCATTTCGACACCATCTACCACGACGCCTTCTCGCCCGACGCCAACCCCGAGCTGTGGACGCGGGAGTTCATCGGCTCGCTGCTGCCCGTGCTGCGCCCGGGCGGCACCCTGGTCACCTACTCGGTGAAGGGCGAGGTACGGCGGCTGCTGGCCGGCCTGGGGTTGCAGGTCGAAAAGCTCCCGGGGCCGCCCGGCGGCAAGCGCGAGATGCTGCGGGCGGTGATGGAGGCCCCGGACAACGGCACAGGGCCGGCGTAACCGTACGCCGGCCCTGCTACCTTGGCTGCGACTGCCCGCCTAGAAGGGGAGCGCCGGGCGATCCCAGGGGATGCCGTAGAAGATGAGTGCGAGGGCGAGTACGAAGCCCACGCTGGCGCGGATGAAGGCGGCCCGGTCGGTCGTCGCCCGGCGGGCCAGCGACGCGCCCACCTGGGCGACGATGGCGGCGAGGATCATGATCACCAGGTGCTCGGTGAGGAAGAAGCGCAGGTTGGGGTCGCTCATCGCCGCGCCGAAGTCGCTCATGCCACTGCGGATGAGCGGACTCACGAAGTAGAGGATGAAGCCTATGACCACCTGCAGGTGGATTGAGCCGGCGAAGATGGAGCCTATGCGGCGTTCGGTGTCGCCCCAGTTCGCGCGGGTGAAGAGGCCGCGCAGGGCGACGACCACCGCCGCGATGCCGGCCAGGAGGACGATCCAGCGGACGATGTTGTGGAGTCCCAGGATGAATTCATACATGTTGGTTGCTCCCTTTCTGCCACTCGGCCTGAATGCCGAACCCTTCTCATGATAGCCCCGCCGCCACGGCCGCCGGCCAGCACCACCCACGTGGCCATCGTGGGCGCCGGCATCGCCGGCCTGGCGCTTGCCTGGCGGCTCGTCGAGCGCGGAGCGCAGGTCACCCTGCTCGACGGGGGTCATGGTGGCGCCTCCCGGGTGCCGGTGGCACTCATCAATCCGTTCCGCGGCCGGTCGGGACGGCCCGGGCGGTTCGATGTCGCCGGTGCGCGGGAGTTCTGGCGGCTCGCCGCCCGGCTTGGCGAGCAGGGCATCGATCCGGGCGCGACCAGGAGCGGCGTGCTCAGGGTGGCTAGCAACGAGAGCCAGGTGCGCAGTTGGCGCTCCCGCGAGGGGCTGGAGGAGTTGACGCAACCTCCCCCTGGGCTCGCCGGGGCCGCGGGCGTCTTCCTCGCCCCGCTGGGCGGCTACGTCGTTCCTGAGCGCATGTTGGCGGCCCTGCGGGAGCTGCTCGCCGCGCAAGGCGCCGGGTTCCTTGATGGCGCTCCCGTTACCCGCGTCTCCCGCTCAGGGACCGGCTGGCAGCTGTGGACGGCTCGGGGCAGCCTGCAGGCCAACAGAGTCGTGCTCGCCACCGGCGCCTCTCCCCTGCCAGAGATCGAGGGCGTACCCGGCGGCCTGGGCGGCGATTTCGAGGTGAACCTGGGTGAGGTCGTGGAGCTGCGCGGCCCGGCTGCGCCCGGGGTAGACCTGCCACGCCCGGTGGCCGGTCCCGTCTACCTGGCGAAGGTGGGCGACTCGGTATTCGTGGGCGGCAACCGGCGCGGACCCGACCGGGAGGACACGAAGGTGGCGCAGCTGCTCAGGGAGTCGGCGGTGCGGCTGGTGCCGGCGCTGTCCGGCTGGCAGGTAGCGTCCGTGTGGAGCGGCAGGCGCCTCAGGCACGCGGGCAACGAGCCGCAGTGCCTGCAGTTGGCGCCTGGCCTCTGGTTCCTGGGCGCCTTCGGGGGCCGTGGCTTCCTGACCGCCGCGCTGTTCGCCCGGCTACTGGCCAGGAGGCTGGTGGCCTTGCGGGACGCTTAGGCTCCTGCTGTGTTCTGTGCCTCAATGAAGCCGAAGCAGCGGGCGACCGGCTGGCGTGGGTACTTGGGCAGCTGCGGGTGCCGGCATAGCAGGAAGAGGCTGCCCCGCGAGGAGCGGATGAGCCGCGCGTGGCTGCAACGGCTGCAGATCCCGCCCAGCGCGGCTTGCTCCAGCTGCGCCTGCTGTTCGCCCTTCACGGACTTGCTCAGGCGTAGGCGTTGGTGCCGAAGAGCTCGTTGGCCCACTCCTCGAGCATTTCGCGGGTGAAGACCCGTTTCCCCTCTGCCAGGCTCACGCCGTCCTTCGCCAGCTGCAGCTTGCGGTAGACGTGCGACTTGAAGGGGTTGAGGGTGACCTCCTTGAAAACGGTGTGGCGCGGCGTCGCGTAGGCGAGCAGCACCGGCTGCCCGTCAGGCGTCGACAGGCTCGCCGACATGACCGTGGTTGGCAGGTCGTAGGGGCGCTCCATCCGGTAGATGTAATCGGGGAAGTCGGCTTCCTTCTCGAACTGGACGCCGTCGGTACTCTCCGCGTACTCCTGCATCCACTCGAGGAAGGTGGCCCAGGCGCCGTAGAACGCCTTCTCTTTGTCTGTCATGGCTCCACTTTAGCGTAGCCACCCGTCGATGACTTCACCGACATTGGCGACGGTGGGTACAGCCCCCTGGTCGCCCGCCTCCTGGGCCCCGGCCACCCCGGCCTCCTCGTACCTGCGCCTGTCCTCGCCCGTGACCAGCACCGCCTGCATCCCGTACGCCTGGGCACCCCGGATATCGTTCTCCAGGCTGTCACCCACCATCAGTGTCTCCTCGGGCAGGGTCTGCAGGCCCGTGCAGGCCAATCCGAAGATTCGCGCGGCCGGCTTGCGGCTGGCGACGTCCCTGTCGCCGGAGATGAGCACCGCCGTGAAGTACCCCTCGAAGCCGACCTGGCGCAGTGCGCCCAGCTGCATGTCGACGGGGCCGTTCGAGACCAGCGCCATGGGAATTTCTTGGCTGCGGGCGTACTCGAGCAGCTCCACCGCCCCAGGAAGCGGCTGCACGTCGCGGGCATACTGCAGGGCCGCATAGCGGGCGATCTCTTCCAGGTCGGGTGGCGGCCTTACCTCCAGCTCGTCCAGGACCCGCCTCAGGGCGATCTCCGTGTCGAGGTGCCCGTCGCTCTGCAGCGCGGCACCGACCCTGCGTGCGAACGACTCGAAGTCGCAGTTGAGCAGGCCCAGGTCGTTCCGCAGCTCCTCGACGAGCCCCGCGAAGTCGCCCCCGAAGCTGCTCAACGTCCCGTCAAAATCGAGACATAACCCTTTGATCACGCGCTCACCTCACCCCAGTCTGACCACCGGACGGCAATCCCGCAAGGCCGGATAGGAAACCGGGCGCGGGCTCCCGGTATGATGGCTCGGCTGTGTCCGAACACCCCCTACTAGAAATGCTGAACGAACAGCAGCGCGAAGCCGTGCTGCATTTTGAAGGACCCGCGCTGGTACTGGCCGGGGCGGGCTCCGGCAAGACCCGCACCGTCGTGCAGAGGATCGCCTACCTCATGGAGGAGCGCGGCGTGCTGCCGCAGCAGATCCTGGCGGTGACCTTCACCAACAAGGCGGCGGGCGAGCTGCGCGAGCGTGTGGAGGAGCTGATCGGGCCGTCGGCGCGGGATCTGTGGGTGGCCACGTTTCACTCTGCCTGCCTTCGGGTGCTGCGCAGCTACGGTGAGCTGATCGGACTGCGTAGCGGCTTCGGCATCTACGACGACACCGACCAGCTGGAGGTGCTCAAGGAGATCCTGGGCACGGTGAGCGGTTTCAAGGACGTGAACCCGCGGCTGGTGCGCTCGCTCATCGACCGCGCCAAGTCGAACCTGATGTCGCCGGAGGGGTTGGCCAGCGACGGCGAGAAGGTCTTCGGGCCCATGCTGGCGGGTATCCAGTTCGATCAGGTGGCAGAGGTCTACGCGCGCTACGAATCGCGCCTGCGCCAGGGCAACGCGGTCGACTTCAACGACATCCTGGGCCGCACGGTGGAGCTGTTCGAGGCGCGTCCGGATGTGCTCGCGCTGGTGCAGCAGCGGGCCGTGTTCATCCACGTGGACGAGTACCAGGACACCAACGCGGTGCAGTACAAGCTCACCTCGATGCTCGCCCAGGGGAACCGCAACCTGATGGTGGTGGGTGACCCCGACCAGTCGATCTACGCCTTCCGCGGCGCCGACGTGAGCAACATCCTCGACTTCCAGGACGACTACCCCGACGCGGCGGTCTACCGGCTGGAGCTCAACTACCGCTCCATTGGTTCGGTGCTGAGCATCGCCAACAGCCTCATTCGCCACAACCGCGGCCGCCTCGAGAAGGAGCTGCGCCCCGTCAAGGGGGACGGCGAGAAGGTGCGCATCTACCGCGCGGCCGACCACCGGGCCGAGGCCGACTTCGTCGCCCGCACCGTCGAGCGGCTCATGGCCGAACGCGACCTGTCCCCCAACGACTTCGCGGTCCTCTACCGCACCAACTCGCAGTCGCGGGTGCTCGAGGAGTCGATGCGCCGCGGCGGCGTACCCGCAAAGATCGTGGGCGGCGTGGGCTTCTACGAGCGCCGCGAGGTGAAGGACATCCTCTCCTACGCCCGTGCTGCTCTCAACCCCTCCGACGATGTCGCCTGGCGGCGCATCCTCAACCGGCCCAAGCGGGGCATCGGCAAGACCAGCGAGGAGAACCTGGCGGGCTGGGCCTCCTCGCGGGGCGTGCCGTTCGTGGACGCGCTGCGCGAGGTCGACGAGGTGCTCGCCGGCACCCCGGCGGTGAAGCGGATAACCGAGTTCATGGAGGTCATGGACGACCTCGCCCAGGCCGCCGAGTCGCTGGGCGCCGCGCAGTTCCTCAAGGCGGTACTCGACCAGAGCGGCTACATGGAGGCGCTCAAGAACGAGGGTTCGTTCGACGCGCAGGGCCGCCTCGAAAACCTCGACGAGCTCCTCAACGCCGTCACCGAGTGGCAGCAGGAGGAGGGCGGCGGCACCATCGCGCAGTTCCTCGACGAGGCGTCGCTCATGGCCAGCGTCGACGACCGTGCCGTGAAGGCCGTCAATGAGGAGGTACCCGACGAGGCGGTGACGCTCATGACCCTGCACAACGCCAAGGGCCTGGAGTTCCCCGTCGTGTTCCTCGTGGGCATGGAGGAGAACCTCATTCCCCACCGCTCGTCGACAGCCAGCCTGCAGGAGCTGGAGGAGGAGCGCCGCCTCCTCTACGTTGGTATCACCCGCGCCCAGGAGGAACTCTTCCTGGTGCACTGCGAATCGCGCATGGTCTTCGGGCGCACCGACATGGCCCGGCCCAGCCGCTTCCTCGAGGACATCCCCAAGGAGCAGCTGGTGGAGATCGACCTGTTCGGTCAGGAGATGAGCGACCCCTACTCGCAGAGCAAGTTCGCCCGCGACGTCTGGAAGCCGCCCACCAGCTTCGGCAACAGCTCCTTCGGCGGGGCCGCCGCGGCCACGAAGAGCGCAAAGGGCACGGAGGAGCTGACCTTCAAGGGGGGCGAGCGGGTGAAGCACCCGAAGTTTGGCCTGGGCACCGTCGTGGGCGTCTCGGGTGAGGGTGGCAAGGCTCAGGTGACGGTGATCTTCGAGGAGGCGGGGAGCAAACGCCTGCTGGTCCGCTACGCCAACCTCAGCAAGGCTTAACACACTGAAGTTAGGGTGGCGAGCAGTGTGCTGGACGGCGGTTCTGCGTCTGGCGCCCGGATTCCGGGTGCTGGGCTGCAATGTTATAGTGCGGCGTTGACAACTGCTTGCCGTCTTGCTCCGACAATGCTCCCGGGCGCCCCGCGCCACTATTTAGGAGGCCCTATCAGTGAAAGCTAAAGCCATTGTGGTGACATCCGGCAAAGGAGGGGTCGGCAAGACCACGACCACCGCCAACGTGGGCGCTGCCCTCGCGAGCCTGGGTGAGAAGGTCGTGGTCATCGACACCGACGTCGGCTTGCGCAACCTCGACGTCGTCATGGGCCTCGAAGGCCGCGTCGTCTACGACCTGATCGACGTCTTCGAGGGCCGCTGCAAGCTGAAGCAGGCGCTCATCAAGGACAAGCGCACCCCCAACCTGCACCTCCTGGCCGCCTCGCAAACGCGCGACAAGAGCGCGCTGAGCCCCGAGCGCATGAAGGAAACGATCAACAAGCTCATCAAGGATGGCTTCGACCGTATCCTCATCGACTCGCCGGCCGGGATCGAATCGGGCTTCCAGACCGCCGCCAGCGCCGCCCAGGGCGCACTCGTGGTGGTGAACCCCGAGGTTTCGAGCGTACGCGACGCCGACCGAATCATTGGCCTGCTCGAATCGAACGAGGTCAACGAGGTGCGGCTCATCATCAACCGGCTGCGTCCCGAGATGGTCAAGCGCGGCGACATGCTCGAGGTCGATGACGTCCTCGAGATCCTGGGCGTGAAGCTCATCGGCATCGTGCCGGAGGACGAGCAGATCCTCGTCTCCACCAACCTGGGTACTCCCGCCAGCCTGAACGGCAACGGCAAGCCGGGCGCCGGGAACGCCTTCCGCGAGATCGCCCGGCGGGTCACCGGCGAGGAGGTGCCCATCACCGCACTGCAGGCGAACAGCGGCGGCTTCCTGTCGGGGATCAAGCGCCTGTTCGGAGGCTCCTGATGTTCCGCCTCTTCAACCGGAAGAAGAGCAAGGACGAGGTCAAGGAGCGGCTCAAGCTGGTCCTCTCCTACGACCGGGCGAAGCTTAGCCCCGGCCGCATGGAGGACCTGAAGAAGGAGCTGCTGCAGGTGATCGGCAAGTACTTCCCCGCCGCGCAGGACGATTACGACGTGAACGTCGAACAGCAGGGCGACCGCATGGTTTTCGTCGCCAATCTTCCTGTGGCCAAGGGCGAGGGTGCGCCGGCGAAGTAGCCGCTACTACAACCTGGACGCATTTTTCTTTGGTGGGAGGAGTCATTTGACTCCTCCCACTGCCTGTAGAATGGGGTCAAGACCGGGGCAGCTTTCCTGCCACCCACCCCGGTGGCCAGTGCAAGGCGCCCGAATCCAGGGCTTCTTGAGAGGAGCGGCTATATGAACATCTACGAAATGATAGGTCGCAACCTTGAAATCACGGAGGCGATGCGCAGTTATGCCGAGCAGAAGCTCAGCAAGCTGGAGCGCCTCTCCGACCAGCTGATGGACGCGCGGGTGGTGATGGCGTACCGCAACAGCGACGCCGAGCCGGCGAAGGTGGAAGTGCAGATCAAGGTTCCCAACGGCCTGATTCGGGCAGAGGAACGCGGGATGGACACCTACGCCGCCATCGACCAGGCCGTCGACAAGCTCGAACGCCAGATCAAGCGCATGAAGGACCGCCCGGCACCCAAGCGCCTGCCCGACCCGCTCCCCATGGAGGACGGCGCCGTCCTGCTGGACGACGAGGGCGAGCCTGAGGAGCCTGCGATCGTGCGCGTGAAGCGCCACGTCCTGCGCCCCATGGGCCCGGAGGACGCGGCCATGCAGATGGAGGCCCTGGGCCACAACTTCTTCATGTTCCACAACCTCGAGACGGACGAGATCAACGTGATCTACCTGCGTCACGACGGCAACTACGGCCTGATCCAGCCGGCGAACTGAGGATCCCAGCGACACTCCTTACGGACATGGCGGCCCCACTGGCCGCCATACCTTTTTGCTGACCCACGCGAAACCGCGCCGCTCAGCGCAGTTCGGCGACCTCCTGCGGCAGGCGCGCCTTGACGACGCTGGCGGCGGGCACGTCCCCGCGCACCAGCGCACCGTTGTAGACCACCGTCCTGGGCCCGATGGTCGTGCCCGGCGAGAGCACGGCGTTGCAACCTATGGAGACGTGGTCGCCCACGGCCGCACCCAGCTTGCGCAGTCCGGTGCTGTGCCCGTTCATCGAGATGGTGCTGCCGAACGCCTTGAAGTTGGCGACCTTCACGCCGGCACCCAGGTTCGCGTCCCTGCCGATGATGCTGTCACCCACATAGTTGAAGTGCGGGGCCCGCGCCTCGGGCAGGAAGAGCGACCGTTTCACCTCGCTGGCGTGGCCCACCTTCGCGCCCGCCAAAAGGACAACAGGACCGCGGATGAACGCACCGTGCCCCACGTGCGCGCCCGGCTCCAGCCAGGCGGGCCCCTGAATGTAGGCGTGCGGCCCCACCGAGGCTCCGGGGGCGACGTACACCTCGCCCTCCAGCACGGCCGTGGGGTGCACGTTCCCCTCGAGGCTGCCTTCGATCTCCGTGCCGAACTCATCGAGCCTGCTCAGGACCTCCCACACGTGCTCCACCTCGAGGAGCTGCAGCAGTCGGGCGGGGATCTCGCTCAGGTCGAACAGGTTGCTTGGCTTCATGCCCGATTCTACCGTCCGTTACCCGGGCGGCCGGGGCAGGAGCGGCCCTGCCTGGCAGGCCGTGTGCCCGGCTACAATTACTCGGAGTGAACGTCACCGTCATCTACAATCCGGTGGCCGGCCGGGGCCGGCACGGCACCACCCCCGAGCAGATCCGTGAGCTGTTCCGCCGCCACGGGGTCGAAGCGCAGGTGCTGGTGAGCCACTACCCGGGCCACCCGCGCGAACTGGCACAGAACGTCCGACCCGGCACCCTGCTCGTAGCCATGGGCGGCGACGGGACGGTTCAGCAGGTGGCGTCCGTGTGTGCGGAGCGGGGCCTGTGCCTGGGCATCATTCCCGCCGGCTCGGGGGACGACCTGGCGTTCGCCCTGGGCATCGACCGCAACGACCTGGAGGGGGCGGTACAGCGCATTGCAGGCGGAGAACCCCACCCCATCGACACCGGCACCTGCAACGGCCGCCGCTTCATCAATGCGGCCGGCAGCGGTTTCGATGCCGAGGTCGCCCTGGCCGCCCTCGCTGCCCCACCGGTCTTCCGCGAGAGCAGCGCCTACCTGTACGGCATCGTCACCTCGCTGCGCAGGCTGGCAGCCGCCCCCGTGACCGTCAGCATCGATGGTGAGCTGGCCTTCGCCGGCTCATCTCTGCTCGTTTCGGTGCAGAACGGGCCGCGTACCGGCGGAGCGTTCCGCTTCTCTCCGGCCTCCCGCGTGGATGACGGCGTCTTCGACGTGCTCATCGCCGGCAACGTTTCGCGCCTCCAGACCCTGTCGGTACTGCCGCGCCTGCTGGACGGCTCCCACCTGAGGCATCCGAAGGTGCAGCTGCTGCAGGCGCGGGAGTCGGTGCAGATCGCCTGGGCGCAGCCCCGACCGGCTCACCTGGAGGGTGAACTTCTTGAACCTGTGAAGGAGTACGACGTACGCCTGTTCCCGGCGTCGCTGCGGGTCGTCGTCTGATTCCAGTTTCCTGAGCGTTAGTGGGGAGACTCGCATACCTCTTGGCCGCGGCCGGTCTACCCTCGCAACCATCACTTGCCGGCCTTCATGCCGTGCAGGATCGGGAGTTGTGATCAATGAGCAAGAAGATTGGTGTCTTCGTCGGTTCTCTCCGCAAGGACTCGATCAACCGCAAGCTTGCCCGTGCGTTGGTGAAGGAGGCCCCAGAGGGCTTCGAATTCGAGGACATTCCCATCGACCAGGTGCCGCACTTCAACCAGGACCTGGAGTCGAACCTGCCGGAGTCGGTGGTCGCCCTGAAGCGGCAGATCGAGTCGATGGACGGCTACATCTTCGTCACGCCGGAGTACAACCGCTCCTTCCCGGGCGTGCTTTCCAACGCGATCGACTGGGCTTCGCGGCCCTACGGTCAAAACTCGTTCGCCGGCAAACCGGCTATGGTCGCGGGCGCCTCGATCGGCTCGATCAGCTCGGCGATGGCTCAGCAGCACCTGCGTAACAGCCTGGTCTTCGTGGACGTCTACGTAATGGCCCAGCCCGAGGTGTTCATCCACTTCACGGACGGCCTCATCGACGACGAGGGCAACATCACGAACGAGGAAACGGCGCAGTTTATCCGGGAGGCAATGCGCGCCTTTGCGGATTGGGTGGAGAACTTCCAGCAGGCCTGACAGGCCCCGGTTCTCTACCGGCTGGCGCCCCAGACGAGCAGGAGCACGCCTGCGAGGATTACGCCTACGGCGACGACTTGGATGGGGTTGACCGCCTCACGGAGCAGCAGTATGCCTACGCCGGTCGTCACGACGAGCGAGCCGCCGATGATCAGCGGGTTGCCCACGGCCACCGGTATGCCGCGGCCGTAGACGAAGAAGCTGAGGATCTCGACCATGCCTATGGCCACGCCGGCGGCAACGGCGAGCCATACGCCCCGGGCCGATACCTGCAGCGCCTCCCCGCTCCCCGCCCGCATCACGAGCAGCAGTCCGAGCCCCAGGAAGGCAGCCACGAACTGCAGCACGACGGCTCCGAGGATCGGGTTGATGTGGTCGGAGGACATCTTGATGAACACGTTGTAGAGGCCGAACATCAGCGCGGCCAGTCCAAGCAGCCAGTAGATCATCGTCACAGCCTCCCACGGGCCCAGAT
>CALKAI010000053.1 GCA_937983275.1 uncultured Trueperaceae bacterium
CCGACCTGCGCCTGGACCTGCCCGACCAGCGCCTCCAGCTCCGGGACGGTGATGGCATCGAGGAAGACCGGTGCCAGCCACTCCTCCTGGATCGGTTCGGTGAACAGGCGCTCCAGCGCTTCGGCTCCGTCCGCAGGTTCCTGGGCTGCCGCGGCACTTGCGGCGAACAGCAGCGCCAGCAGCGCCCCCAGCAGCAGACCAACGTATTTCCGTGCAGCTTTCATGAGGGGAGCTTACCGCGCTCACGATGGGCAGCGGACCCGTCACAGCCGTGCCAGGGCGTTCATCGGTGCGTACATTTGGGGGTCTTCGCCGCGAGGGCATCGTGATATCATTTACATTTGGAATAAATGTTGCGCCCATAGCGCCTACCCCCCTTTCGCCCTTCACGTCACATAGGAGGAGCAATGGCGAAGACCGAGGTACTGGAGGAAACGGCTGAACCCGCAGCCTGGCTGGCGGCCGAACCCATTGTCAGCCTCGTCGAGCGGGGGCAGGCCAGCGGCTCGCTCGACACCGAGGAGATAAGCCTGGCGCTCAATACGACCATCGAGCGGCTGGGTCTGGACAGTGACGAGGTCAGCTTCGAGGACCTGATGGAGCACCTCGTGTCGAATGGCGTGACCATCAACGACCTTGCGCAGGACGAGGTCATCGAGGAGGACGACGAGGACGGCGAGGAAAAGTCAGAGCTGGATGACGACGACCTCGACGATCCGATCGCTGCCGCTCAGACCCGGCGCGAGGAGATGGAGGCAAGGGCCGAGGCAATCTCGAGCAAGGTCCGCACCAACGACCCCGTCCGGCAGTACCTGCAGGAGATAGGCCGGGTCAAGCTCCTGACACTCGAGGAGGAGATAAGCCTGGCCCGCCGTATCGAGGAGGGCGAGGCCGCCCTGAAACGACTCGAGGAGGAGGGCGCGCTCCTGAACGAGCGGGAGTCCCGCCACCTGCGCCGCGTCCACGAGGACGGCGAGCTGGCCCGGCAGCACCTCATCGAGGCGAACCTGCGCCTGGTGGTGTCGATCGCCAAGAAGTACAACGGCCGCGGCATGAGCTTCCTCGACCTCATCCAGGAGGGCAACCAGGGCCTTATCCGCGCAGTCGAGAAGTTCGAGTACCGGCGCGGCTACAAGTTCTCCACCTACGCTACCTGGTGGATACGCCAGGCGATCAACCGGGCGATCGCCGATCAGTCGCGCACCATCCGCATTCCCGTGCACATGGTCGAGACGATCAACAAGCTGACCAGGGCGGGGCGCAGGCTGCAGCAGGAGCTCTCCCGGGAACCCACCTACAAGGAGGTTGCCGATGCCATGGGCCCCGAATGGACGGCAGAGAAAGTAGAGGAGGCCTTTCGCCTCACCCGCGAGCCGTTCTCGCTCGAGACGCCCATTGGCGACGAGGAGGACTCCTTCTACGGCGACTTCATCCCCGACGAGAACATCGACTCGCCGGTCGACCAGGCGGGCCGGGCGATCCTCAATGAGGAGCTGGAGGCAGCACTGAACCGGCTTAGCGAGCGCGAGGCGATGGTGCTGAAGATGCGCAAGGGGCTCATCGACGGACGCGAACACACGCTCGAGGAGGTCGGCGCCCATTTCGGTGTTACCCGGGAGCGCATCAGGCAAATCGAGAACAAGGCCCTGAGGAAACTGAAGTACCACGAGTCGAGGACGAGGAAGCTGCGCGACTTCCTGGAGTAGCCCTGCTCCCTCGGAGAAGGGGAGGGGCGGCTGCCGCAAACGCGACAGCCGCCCCTCTTTAGTGCCCTTTCTCGTGCCCTGTTTCGATCAGTCGAGGCTTTCGCCCGGGTTGTAGATGCCGGCGGCCGGTGCCCCCGGGCTGCCCACAACCTGTGCGGCCCGCTCCCTGCGCATCTTCACGAAGTTAACGAAGAGTACGGCCAGGATCATCGCGAAGCCGAGCGCCTCTATTTCAAGGCTGGGGTAGAAGATGAGTGCCGTACCGACGGCCGCTATCACCCTGCTCAGCAGCCGCATGTGCGTGAAGATGTACCCCTCTATGGCTGCCGCGAACGACCATAGCGCGGCGAAGGCCAGCGCAACATTCCAGACGACCGCGGGGATCGACCCGCCCATGATTATCTCCGGGTTGTAGACCATGAAGAGGGGGATCAGGTAAAGGCCCTTCGCCAGCTTCCAGGCTTGGAAGGCGCTCTTCATCGGATCGGCGTGCGCGATTCCCGCGCCCGCATAGGCGGCGAGCGCCACCGGCGGTGTCACATTGGAGTCTTGCGAGTACCAGAAGACCACCAGGTGGGCGATGATCAGCGGGATGCCGAACTCCTGGGTGAGCGCCGGTGCCGTGAGGATGACCAGCACGATGTAGGCCGCAGTCACGGGGAGGCCCATCCCCAGAATGAGTGAGGCGATGAGAACCAGTGCCAGGGCGAGCAGCAGGTTGCCGCCAGACAGGGAGATCATCATCGAGCTGAACTTCAGGCCCAGCCCGGTGAGGCCCACCACCCCGACGACGATTCCGGCCACGGCGCAGGCCATGCTGACGGGAACGGCGTTGCGGGCACCCGCCTCCAATGCCGCCATGAACGAACCGACGCCCTTGGTTAGGGCTGCGGCCCAGGGAAGCCGGGTGGCGGGTTCTGCGGGAGTCTCATCCGCGGCGGCTATCGAGCGCGCGGGCGCTTCGCCCGCCCGGCCGCGCGGCTGCAGGAAGAGGCGGTGCACCAGCCAGCGCAGGATCGAAACGACGAGGATGCCGACGATGGCGATGAAGCCGACGCGGGCCGGCGAAATATTGAGGATCAGGAAGTAGACGAGAATCCCCAGGGGAACTATGAAGTGCCAGCCCTCGCGGAAGACATCCCTGAGCCTGGGCAGCTCGGAGCGAGCCATCCCTTTCATTCCCCGCTTGGCCGCAATGATGTCCACGAAGAGATATACCGTCGTGAAGTAGAGGATGGCCGGCAGGATGCTGATTTTCACGATCTCCAGGTAGGGAACCCGGGTGTATTCGGCGATGAGGAACGCGCCAGCCCCCATGATGGGCGGCATTATTTGCCCACCGGTGCTGGCTGCCGCTTCTACGCCTGCCGCCTCCTCGGGCTTGTAGCCAAGCTTCTTCATCAGTGGGATCGTGAAGGCGCCCGACGTGACCGTGTTGGCGATGGCGCTGCCCGAGATGGAACCCATGAAGCCGCTGGCGACAACGGCGGCCTTGGCCGGCCCGCCGCGCTGGCGGCCCGTGAGTGAGTAGGAGAGGTCGATGAAGAACCTGCCGGCGCCCGTCAGTTCCAGGAAGCTCCCGAAGAGGATGAAGACGTAGATGAACGTCGCTGCGACTCCCAGGGCGGTGCCGTAGATCCCCTCCTGCCCCAGGTAGAGCTGGGCGACGATCCGGTCGAGCGAGTAGCCGCGGTGGCCCAGGATACCGGGCATTAAGTCGCCAAGCCACGGGAACATGCCCCGGGGGCCGGCCCCCGCATAGATGATGAAGACGATCCCGATGGTGGTGATCACCCAGCCGAGCGAGCGCCGGGAGGCCTCCAACAGGGTGAGGATGGTGACTACCCCAACCGCAACGTCGGTGCTCGTCCAGAAGCCGGCCCGGCCCAGGACTGCATCGAGATTGAGGGTCAGGTAGAGGCCCGACGTCAGGGCCCCGGCCATGAAGATCAGGTCGACAATCCAGCCCCAGGGACGGCCCTTCTTGCCCATGGGGAGCATGAGGAACACCAGCAGCATGATGAGCATGAGGTGGATTGGCCGCTGGTAGAAGAGGCCCAGCGACCGGATCCCTGCCGTGTAGAGCTGGAACAGAGACAGGCTTATCCCGATAAGCGCGATAAGCAGCGAGGCATAACGACCAGTTACTGCTGTAGTGGCCGCCTGCATCAGTCCACCACCTCGATCCGGACCCGCTGACCGGCCGCAAGATCGCTCAGCGAATAGGTATTGCCGGCGTGAACTATCCGGTGGTTCACCCGCGTGCTGCCCACGCGCATCAAATAACTGTTGCCTTGTACCGGCTCATTGATATCAACGATCCGGTAGCCGCCGTTCGTGTCGGTTTCCAGTCGACCCCGGCCGGGGATGTGTCCAAGTCCGGCATCGAACGCCGGAGTCTGGGTAGCAGTAAGCACGACTTGCCCTCCTGAGTAGAGGTAATGATCCCGTATAAGATTACCGGTCACAGAGTGATTCCAGAGAACGGTCCAGGCGCTGTCGTGCACAAGCGAGATATCGATCAGGACACTGCCGTCTTCGCCTACCACCCTCAGGCTTGGAGACGCGCTCCCGCTGCCAAGCAGCAGGAGCGCGATCAGGTGTGCGAGGGCAAGCCGTTGTACGTAGGTGCCGCGCACACTGGTCCCCTTTGTCTACTGGGGCGGCAGCAGGTGCTCGGGGATGTCGATTCCCTGCTCCTGGTAGTAGGTAACTGCCCCGGCGTGGAGCGGCACGGGCGATGCGTTCACCGAGTTCTCCGGAGTGGTCTCGTTACCGGACGGGTGGATCGCGATGATCTCGTCGATGTTGTCGTAGAGGATACTCAGGAAGTCGTAGGCCAGCTGCTCTTCCATCTCGGCGGCCACGACGAGCACGTTCGGGGTGGCGATGGTGACCACTTCCTGGGCCTGGCCCGGGTAGGTTTCGGGGGCGAGGGTTGTCTGGGCGAAGGTTGGCTCTGCCTCCTGGGCATTGGCGATCTCCTCGTCGCTGAGCGAGAGGATCACGATGTCACGGCCGGTCGCCAGGTCGATGATCGACGAGGTCGGGGCGCCTACGCTCCAGAATCCGACGTCGATCTGGCCGTCCCGCAGGGCCGCGGCCGTCTCGTTGAAGTTGAGGCGCTGCTCCTCGATGTCGTCATAGGTGATGCCGTTCGCCTCGAGGAGGGTCTGCGCGCTCACCTCGGTGCCGGAGCCCGGGGCGCCCACGGAAACCCGCTTGCCAACGAGATCCTGCAGCGATTCGATGCCCGAGTTCGCCAGGGTGACGATGTGGACCGTGTTGTTGTAGGCGACACCGATGGAGCGCAGGTTGGAGAGTTGCGGCAGGTTTTCGAGCTGGCCGTGGTAGGCGGCGTAGACGGTGTCGGCCAGAACCAGGGCGATGTCCGAGTCGCCCCGGGAGATGAGGCCAACGTTCTCAACCGACGCGCCGGTCACTTCGGCAACCGCAGTGTAGCCATCCAGGTAACGATTGATCAGTTCGGCGTAGCCGCCACCCACGGGATAGTAGGTGCCGCCGGTTCCACCCGTCGAGATCGAAAGCTGGGTCTGGGCAAAAGTGGCTCCTAGCAGGATGGCCAGGAACGCTGCGAGCACGAATCTTGGCAAGCGCATATACTCCTCCTTTGTTTGATTACGGTGGGGAGTATAACAATTCATTTTCGCGGGGGTCCGGGGCCGTGACCTCGCGGTAGACTCAAGCAAATGCTAAATGACGTTACGGTTCTGGACCTCTCCCGCGTCTTGGCGGGTCCCTACTGCACCCAGCTGCTTGGCGACCTGGGGGCGACGGTTTGGAAGATAGAGTCGCCGCGCGGGGATGAGACGAGGGCGTGGGGCCCGCCTTTTGCGGCGGGGGAGAGCGCCTACTACCTCTCCGTGAACCGCAACAAGCGGGGCCTGTCGGTAAACCTGAAGGACCCGCGGGGGATCGACATCATCCGCGAACTGGCGATGAAGGCCGATATCCTCATCGAGAACTTCAAGACGGGCGACCTGGCCCGCTACGGGCTCGACTATGAGACGCTGAGCGAACTGAACCCGGGTTTGATCTACGCCTCCATCACCGGCTACGGCCACACTGGCCCGCGCGCCCAGGAGCCCGGCTACGACGCGGCCGTCCAGGCGATGAGCGGCATCATGGAGATGACCGGTGAGGAGGGCGGCGAACCCGTCAAGGTGGGTGTCGCCTGGATCGACGTGCTGGCCGGAGTGCACACTGCCACTGCCGTCCTTGCCGCGCTCCATGAGCGACAGCGGACCGGGAGGGGCCGGCACTTCGACATCTCGCTCCTCGACGTGGCCCTGGCGAGCATGGTGAACCAGGGGCAAAGCGCTCTCCTTACGGGTGTCGCCCCGGAGAGGTTGGGGAGCGGCCATCCCAGCATCGTTCCCTACCAGGCGTTCCCCACGAAGGAGGGGCGAATCGCGCTGGCGGTGGGAAATGACAGGCAGTTCTCTGCCTTGTGCGGGGTCCTGGGCCTGCCGGAGCTGGCGAGCGATCCCAGGTTCGTCACCAACGAGCGGCGTGTCGACAACCGCGAAGTGCTCATTCCGCTGCTTACGGACGCCCTGGCCGGCCGGACCCGTGACGAGTGGCTGGAGGCGCTGAGCGCGGCGCGAGTTCCTGCTGCCCCCGTCAACACCCTCCCCGAGGCGCTGGCCGAGGAGCAGGTGCTGGCGCGCGGCATGGTCGGCGAGGTCGAGCACCCCACGGTGGGCCGGCTGCCGATGATCATGAGTCCCTATGGGGCGGCGGCGCGTGAGCGGCTGCAGGCTCCGCCTCGTCTGGGCGAGGACACCCGCGCCGTCCTTGCCCGGGAGCTGGGGTTCGCGAGTGAACGGATTGCGCTCCTGGAGGAGGAGGGCGTGATCCGCTCCCACGAAGGGGAGGGGGTCGAGGCCGGCTAGAGGGAGGCGTCCGGAAAGTCCGGCTTCCAGTCCAGTTCACTTGCCCAGGGCGGGTCGGCACCTTCCCTGCCGCAGGTGACGGCCGCGGCCGTGCAGGCGAAGCGCAACGCCTGGCGCCACCCCTCCGGGGTTGCGGGCAGCTCCCGAGCGTCAAACCAGCTGAGCAGCGCACCGGTGAAGCTGTCGCCCGCGCCTACGGTGTCCACAACCCGTGCCGGCACGCCGGCGACATCGAGCCGCTCGCCCGGGCGCAGGTAGGCGCTGGCGCCCTGCCCGCCGCGCGTAACGACCAGCGCCCGCGTCCTCCCGCCAAGCCAACTGTCCGCCAGCTCCTCCGGGCTGGCCTGAAGCCAGGCCAGGTCCTGCATGCTCAGCTTCACGACGTCACTCAGGGCCGCCCACTCATCGAGCCTCTCCCTGTAGTCGGCGCGATCTGCTATCAGGGTTGGGCGCACGTTGGGGTCGAGGAGAACGGAGCCATCGAAGGCCCTGACGATGTCGGTGATGGCGGTGGCCGAAGGCTCCCGCAACAGGCTGATTGAGCCGAACTGCAGCCAGCGCAGCGAGCCGGGCAGGCGCGGGCGGGGTTTCGGGTCGAACATTACGTCCGCGCTACTGTTGGCCACGAACTCGAACTGGACGTCGCCCCGGGCGTCTTCGATGAAGGCCAGCGCGGTAGGCAGGTCGCTGCGCAGCAGCAGGCTCGTGTCCACCCCGCTGGACTCCAGGTGTCTGAGCAGGTGACCACCGAAGAGATCGGTGGAGATCTGTGAAAGGAATCCGGTGGGTGTGCCCAGTCGAGAGGCGGCTACCGCGACGTTCATGGGTGAGCCGCCGGGATAGCCCTGGAAGGCGAGGCCTCCGCCGCTCTTGAAGTCGATCAGCGCCTCGCCCAGGCACAGGAGTCTCACGACCGCCTGCCCGGATCTCGCGACGGCTTCGCTCCAGGGGCCGTCAGCATCGCTGCCTATTCGGTTTCGAGGATGGCAGAAAGCACGTCACCGCGCAGCAATCCCAGGTAGACGCCCTCTATGACCAACTCCTCACCGGTGACCTTGACGGTCGGGTAGGCGGGGTTGTGGGGCCGCAAGGCGAACTCCCGTTTGCCCAGGTCGTCGACATACTTGAGGGTCACGTCGTTCTCGTCGACGCGCACTGCGCAGATCTCGCCGGATCTGTACGGTTGCCGCTTCTCGAACAGGACCACGTCGCCGTCCTGGATCAGATCGGCCATCGAGTCGCCGCTTACCCGCAGTGCAAAATGGGCGCGCGCCAGGCCGTGCAGGGGCAGGAAGCCTTCGGCAAACGGTGCCGCGTCGCTTAGCGGCCCGGCCGGGATGTCACCCAGCACCGGGACGCCGGTGGCGCTGGCGGGCAGCTCGAAGATGGGTGAGCGGCCGCGGCCGCGGCTTTCGAAGCGGATGTAGCCCTTCCGGGCCAGCGCCTCGAGGTGCTGTTTCAGGGATACGTAGTGAATGCCCAGCTCGCGGGCGAGCTGCGAAGGTTCGGGAAGGAGACCGTGCCGCCGGTTGTGGTCGACGATCTTCTGATAGACCTTCTCTTGGGTTGTTGATAGCGGCTGCATGAGATACCTTAAATCGTAAGGTCGCGCACGCGACATGTCAAGGTTGGCCGTCGCACTGGGTTCCGGGCTCTCGGAAATGCGCGCCTCACGCAAGTCGAGCGCATGGCCGCAAGGCAACATGAATAATATGAGAATGGTCGTGTGGCACGACCGAACTACCCCTAGACAGAGGGGTGTCGCACGTGCTACATTATCTGTAGTTGATCGTCGCCCACTAAAGCGCGTTGCGCGCTTGCAAGACTGCGACCCCGTTTTTCAATCAGTTTTTTGGGCAGCCCACATTCTCCTCGGTTGATAACCGATAGCTGAAAGGAAGCAGCACATGCTTAAGACCAGTGACACTCTGCGCAAGCCAGAGGACTGCGAAGTGCCGAAGATCGTACCGACCGCACTCGCCCTGCCAACCCGGACCATCGCCCCCGGTGCCGTTCTTTACGAGGCCGGGCGGGAAGCCTCCTCACTCTACGTAGTGAACCACGGCGTCCTCAAGGCAGTTGTACCAACATCTCTGGGCCGCGATCGTATCGCGGACCTGTACGGCGCCGGCGACGTACTGGGCCTTGCGGCCCTGGACGGCGGCCAGCACGCCGAGACTGTCGTGGGTGTCCACGACGCCTGCCTGACGCCCATCGACCCGGTGCAGGCCATGAACGACCGGAAGCTGCGCGACTACATCATGCGCTCCATGGCCCGTCAGGTGCGCCGCAGTCGCGAGATGATCGACGAAGCCGAACTCCCGGTAGGCGCCCGCGTAACCAAGGCCTTCCTGCGCCTCTCCGAGCGCTTTGGCCAGCCCGCCGACGAGGACGGCGAAGGCATCAAGCTCCCGCTCGCCCTCACGCACGAGGACCTTGCTGACCTCACCGGTTCCTCCCGCGTCACTATCACACGCATCCTGGGCGAACTGCGCAACGAAGGCGCCCTCTCGGGCACCCGCGGCGTCTACGTCGCCAACCCGGATGGGCTGGAGCGCGCCACCGACCACTACGTACTGCAGGTCCTCTAGCAACAGATTGTTGGCGCAAGGCCGGAAGGCCCTGCGTGACGGCAAAAACAAGAGCAAGTGTGGGAGGCGGCTGCCGGCACGGCAGCCGCCTCCCACTTTTCTTGCCGGCGCGATATGCTGTGCCCGGATTTCAGAAGGAGAAGCCGTGGCACAAAGCAGAGACGGGGTCGCCGTAGAGGCACAGGGCCTCACCGTCCATTACGGCCAGTTCAAGGCTGTTGATGGACTCAGCATTCAGATCAGGACCGGCGAGATCTTTGGCCTCCTCGGGCACAACGGCGCCGGCAAGACCACGGCGGTAAGGACGCTCGCGGGCCTGTTGCGGCCCACCGCGGGGTGGGCCAGGGTGAACGGCCTCGACCCGCAGGAGCAGGGACCGCAGCTGCGGAAGACCATCGGGGTGAGCACCGAGTCGCCTGCGGTCGACGAGCGCATGACCGGCGAGGCGACGCTCGCCTTCTTCGCCGAGCTGTACGACCTGCCGCCGGCAGCCATCCCGGAGCGCATCGGGCGGCTGCTCGAGAGGTTCGACCTGGTCGAGGCCGGCAAGCGCCGGGTGGGGGAGTACAGCAAGGGGATGCGCCAGCGCCTCGCACTCGCCCGGGCCCTCCTGCACGACCCCGCCGTTCTCTTCTTCGATGAGCCGACGAGCGGTCTCGACCCGGTGGCGACGCGGCAAACGAACGAGGGGATCATCGAGATGACCCGCGGGCAGGGCAAGACGGTGATCCTCTGCACGCACAACCTCACGCAGGCCCAGCAGTTGTGCGACCGTGTCGCCGTGCTCGAGCATGGGCGGGTAATCGCAGTGGGCACGCCGCACGAACTCGCCCGCGACCTCAGGGTCGATTGGTCCGTAATCGTCGAAATCGACGCGCAGGACCTCGCCGCGGCCAGGCGGGCGCTGGCCCAGCTGCCGGGCGTGGAGGTAGTCGATCCCGACACCGGCGGCGGCATGACGCTGCGCCTCGAGCTGCTGCTCAGGGACGGCGTGCCGGTGCCCCGCGTCGTCGCGCACCTGGCCGCCGCACAGGTGGGTATCCACGCGGTCGTACCCGATGAAGCCACACTGGAAGATGTCTACTTCGCACTGCAGGAGGTGCAGGCGTGAACTGGCGCGCCATCCGTGCCGTAGTCCGCAGAGACCTGACGCTGGTCAGGCAGAGCAAGGCCGTCATGATCCCCCTGGTCACCGTCCCGCTCGTCCTGCTGGTGATCCTGCCGCTCGTGGCCACCCTGGCCCCTAATTACGTCAACATCCCGGGACTCGATGACCTGGACGCCCTCCTGGGCCAGATGCCCGAGGATGTGCGGGCAGGCCTGGCGGGTGCCGGCGACCAGGAGCGCCTGGTGGTCCTGCTGACGGTCTACCTGTTCGCCCCGCTCTTCCTGCTGATCCCCACGATGGTCGCGAACGTCATCGCCGCCGACTCTTTCGCAGGCGAGAAGGAGCGCAAGACGCTCGAGGCGCTCCTCTACTCGCCGATGACCGACCGGGAGATAGTGACTGCCAAGCTGCTCGCGCCGTGGCTGGCCGCCATGGCCGTCACCTTCGTGGGCTTCGTTCTCTACGCGATCGTCGTCAACGCGGGCGCGTGGCCGGTGATGGAGAGGATCTTCTTCCCGACGCCCATGTGGCTCCTCCTGGTCCTGTGGGTGGCTCCCGCCGTCGCGGCCCTGGGGCTGGGCGGTGCGGTGCTGGTATCGCTGCGGGTCGGTACCGTACAGGAGGCCTACCAACTGGGCGGCCTCGTCGTACTGCCCGTCGTCGCCCTCATGGTGAGCCAGGCGACCGGGCTGCTCTTCTTCACCACCACCGTCGTGTTCGTCATTGGCCTGCTGGTATGGCTGCTGGCGCTGGGCCTGCTGCTGATTGCCGTGCGCAGCTTCGACCGGCCGCGCCTCACGGTCCAGGCGTAACGGACGAAATCGCCGGAAGGGCTATCCTTAATAGGACGTGAGCAGCAAAGTTACCCAGCCAGATCCACACGAGATGCCACAGGCCCTGACGGTGGCCGATCTTCGCCAGAACCTCGCGGCGGTACGCGGCCGCATCGCCGCGGCAGCAGAACGGGCAGGCCGCAACCCGGATGAGATTCGCCTGCTGCCGGTGAGCAAGACCGTGCCCGAGGAGCGGCTGCGCCTGGCCTACGAGGCCGGCTGCAGGATGCTTGGCGAAAACAAGGTGCAGGAGGCGCACCGCAAGGCGCAGAACCTGGCCGACCTCCATGACCTCCAATGGGCCGTGATAGGCCACCTGCAGCGCAACAAGGCGCGCTACGTGGCGCGCTTCGCCAGCGAGTTCCACGCCCTGGACAGCCTCCGGCTTGCCGAGGCGCTGGAGCGCCGCCTCGAGATCGAGGACCGCACGCTGGACGTCTACGTCCAGGTGAACAGCTCCGGCGAGGAGAGCAAGTTTGGCCTGCCGCCCGCGGAGGTTGCCGGCGTCGTGTCACAGCTGCACAACTACCCGCGGCTGCGGGTGCGGGGGCTCATGACGCTGGCGGTCTTCTCTGCCGACATGGAGCGGGTGCGGAAGTGCTTCGTGCGCATGCGTGAACTGCGCGAACGGCTGCGCGACGTCGCAGCGGACGGCGTGAGCGTCGAGGAGCTCTCCATGGGGATGTCGGGGGACTTCGAGGTGGCCATCGAGGAGGGCGCCAGCGTAGTGCGCGTCGGGCAGTCGATCTTCGGTGCCCGCGCGACGCCCGACAGCGACTACTGGCCGCAGGCAGGCGGGGTGGGGCGGGGATAGTATTGTGGGCTGTGCTCTGCCAGTCAGGGAGCCATCGTCGCGCGGAGGACCCATGATCTACCCGAACAGACTCAAGCCGCTCACCATCGACGTCATCTCGGTGCAGTCGCAGGTCGCCTACGGCCACGTGGGGAACAGCGTCGCCTTCCCGACCCTCTACTCGCAGGGGCACGAGGTCGTGGTCGTCCCGACGGTGCTCTTCAGCAACGTCCCGCACTACGACACGCTAAGCGGCGGCCCGCTGCCCCAGGAGTGGTTCGAGGGGTTCCTGTCCGACATCGAGCGGCGCGGCCTGCTGGAGAGCGTCCCCGCCGTGCTCATCGGCTATCTCGGCTCCGCGGAGCAGGCGCGCGCACTCGCCGCATGGCTCGAGCGGGTGACCGCGCACTACCCGGAGATGCAGGTCATCCTCGATCCCGTGATGGGCGACTACGACAGCGGCAGCTACGTTGCGCCCGGGGTGCAGGCCGCAATGCGGGACCTGATGGTGCCGCTCGCCACAGGCATGAGCCCCAACGCCTACGAGTTCGAGCAGATCGTAGGCCGCGAGACCCGCACGGCGGCCGCCACCGTGGAGGCGGCCCGGGAGCTGCTCACCGGCCGCAAGGAGTGGGTGGTGGTGACCAGCGCCGCCCCCGACGAGAGCGGCGATGACGAGCTGCGGATAGTGATCGTCACCCGGGAGGGCGAGGAGTGGCTCAGCTTCGATCGCGTCAACTCGGCCGCCAAGGGTACCGGCGACATGTTCACCGCTGCGCTGCTCGGCTACCGGCTGAAGGGTTACGGGCTGCGCGAGGCGGTGGAGACGGCGCATGGCGATGTCGCCAGGGTGCTCGAGCGCACCGCCCGCCTGCAGCGCGCCGAGCTCGTGCTGAGCGAAACGGCCCCCGACAGATAGCACTGGCCCGGCCCTGCACGCCGGCAGTTGGCCCGCACGCCACCCGCCGCTCCGATCTCTCCTATACTCGGGGTAATGCTTAAGTTCACTGAAACCGCCAAGGAGAGGGTGCTGCACTTCCTCGCCGTGCAACGCGACCAGGGGGTCACCGCCCTGCGTATAGCCGGCAGCCGTGCCGAGCAGAAGCTGTGGCTGGTCAAGGCAGAGGATAAGCGGGCCGACGACCACGTATTCGACGGGGGCGGCTTCGATGTGTACCTCGACCCGCTGACCGTCAGCAACCTCGACGGGGCCCATGTGGATTTCGTCGAGGGCATCATGCAGAGCGGCTTCCGGGTCTTCTACCCGAGCCCGACCTGGGACAATCCGGTCGCCCAGAAGGTCCAGGACCTGCTCGATCGCCAGGTCAATCCCGGCGTGGCAAGCCACGGCGGCTCGATCGCGCTGGAGAAGGTCGAAGGCGACACCGCCTACATCTCCATGGGTGGGGGCTGCCAGGGCTGCGGCGCTGCCGACATAACCCTGCGTCAGGGCGTCGAGCGGATGATCACCGAGCAGGTGCCCGAGATCAGGGCGGTGAAGGATATTACCGACCACGAAGCCGGAACGAACCCCTACTACGCGCCCGATGATGTGCCGGGGCAGTCTGCGCTGTAGGCGCTACGCAATAGCAGAAGCTTTCTGACTCCCGCAGCGACGGTGACCAGCCGCCGCTGCGGAAGTGTCTGGGCTCCACCTTTGCTGATCCCGGTGTCCTTCGATTCCAGTGTGAAGGCGGCAAGATAGACGGGTTGTCGCGTCTCGACAGAGCCTGCCCTCCTGTATAGGAAACTTAATACACCGCATCTTTCGCATCGATACCTGTTGCCAGAGCCACGCGGGCGTTCTATAGTTGGCAAGGTGGTCGAAGCCTCCCCGCAGAGCCGTCCGCCAACCCAAAGCCCCCCACTGCTCGAAATCAGAAACATAACGAAGAAGTTTCCCGGCGTCGTTGCCAACGATGACGTGAGCCTGGAGGTCAGGCCCGGCGAAGTGCACGCCCTGCTGGGCGAGAACGGCGCAGGCAAGACGACGCTCATCAGCATCCTCTACGGACTGCAGCAGCCCGACAGCGGCGGGATCTTCCTGGCCGGCGAGCCGGTGAAGCTCACCTCCCCCCGCGACGCGAAGGAGCGGGGCATCGGTCTGGTGGCCCAGCACTTCCACCTGGCCAGGCGGCATACGGTGGCAGAGAACATCGCGCTCTCCCTCCCCGGCGTCCCCTTCCTCAACCCGACGCGGCGCCTGGGAAAGAAGATCCGCGACCTTGCGCGGCACTACGGGCTCGAGGTCGATCCGGACGCCAGGGTGTGGCAGCTGTCGCCGGGTGAGCAGCAGAGAGTCGAAATCCTGAAAGCGCTCCTGCAGGGAGCGAACCTGCTCATCCTCGACGAACCGACCAGCGTGCTGACGCCGCAGGAGGCCGAACGCCTCTTCGAGGTCGTCGACCAGATGACGAGCGAGGGCAAGGGCATCATCTTCATAAGCCACAAGATGGGCGAGGTCGAGCGGATCGCCGACCGGATAACGGTCCTGCGCAAGGGCAGGGTGGTTGGCCAGTTCGAGGCGGGGGGCGTCGACCGCGACACCCTGGCCCGGACCATGGTGGGCGAGGTGGCGGCGCCGCGGCAGCGCAAGGCTGGCGAGCGCGGTCGGCTGGTTGCCAGCATGGAGGGGGTGCACGCCCTGAACGAACGCGGCGTGCCCGCACTGCGCGGGGTCAGCTTCGACCTCTACGCCGGCGAGATCGTCGGGGTTGCAGGCGTCGCGGGCAACGGGCAGGCGCAACTGGTGGAAGTGGTGGCCGGCCTCACCAGGCCGTCACAGGGCCGCTTCGTCATCGAGGGCCGCGACGTGACCGACCTGGGAGTACGCGAGCTGCTCGACAGCGGCGTCGCGCTCATCCCCGAGGACCGCAATCAGATGGGCACGGTGCCCGCGATGGCGGTCTCGGAGAACCTGGTGTTGCGCCAGTACCGCAAGGCGCCCTACACGGAGCGCGGCGTGCTCAACTGGCGGGCGGTCGACGGGTTCGCAGAGAAGTCCATCGACCAGTACGAGATCGCCACCCCCGACAAGAAGACCCGCGCGCGCCTGCTCTCCGGCGGGAACGTGCAGAAGCTCATCCTGGCGCGCGAGCTCTCCGGTGAACCGAAGCTCGTCGTGGCCGC
>CALKAI010000054.1 GCA_937983275.1 uncultured Trueperaceae bacterium
GCACCCTGTTCAGGCCGTAGTTGATGACCAGCCCGAAGGCGCTGAAGTCGAGGAGCCGCAGCACCTCGCCCGGCATCAGGCTCAGCGTGAGCATGCCGTGGGCGACGGTAGACCCGAAGGGTGACTCCGCCTGCGCCCGGGCCGGGTCCACGTGAATCCACTGCTCGTCGCCCGTGACCGCTGCGAAGCGGTCTATGAGCGACTGATCGAGGGTGAGCCACTGGGTGGGGCCCAGCTCCCTTCCGATGAGCTCCTCAAGGTTCTTTTCGGTGACTGCGAGTCCGTTCATATCGCCAGGTATGCCCTTCTGATCGAGTCGTTGGCCAGCAGTTCGGCGCCGGTGCCCTGGGCCGTTACCTTGCCGGTTTCCAGCACGAAGGCGATGTTCGCCAGCTTCAGCGATTGGCGCACGTTCTGCTCGACGAGGACAACCGTGACACCCTCCCGGTTGATCTGGGCGAGGGCCCGGAACACGGTCTTGGTGAGCGCGGGAGAGAGGCCCAGGCTGGGTTCGTCGACGAGGAGCAGGCGGGGTTTGCTCATGAGGGCGCGGCCTATGGCGAGCATCTGTTGTTCTCCGCCTGAAAGGGTGCCCGCCAGCTGGTCGCTTCTCTCGGCGAGGCGCGGGAAGAGCTCGTAGACGTGCTCGCGGGTCTCGCGGGCGAGCTGTTTCGCCTGCGGCAGGTAGTCGGCGCCGCTGTCCAGGTTCTCCTTCACGGTCATCGCCGGGAAGAGCTGACGACCTTCGGGCACGTGTCCAACCCCGCCTCGCACGATACGAGCGGGGGAGCGCCGGGTGAGGGGCGACCCGAGGCCGCGAACCGAGCCGCTCCAGGTGGGCAGCAGGCCCGAGATCGCGCGCAGGAGCGTCGTCTTGCCGGCCCCGTTGGCACCGATGATCGTCGCGAAGGCGCCCTCCGGTACAGCCAGGCTAACGTCCCACAGGATCTGGATCTTGCCGTAGCCGGTGGACAGCGAGTCGAGCTCGAGTGCGTTCACGACGCCACCTCCTCTTCGTCCTCGTCCTCCATGCTGCCCAAGTACGCCTCGATGACCTCCGGTTGCGCGGTGACCTCCGCGTAGCTGCCCTGGGCGATCTTCCTGCCGTAATCCATGACTATTACGCGGTGGGCCAGGTCGCGCACCACCGGCATGACGTGCTCGATGAAGATGACGGTGACGCCGCTGTCCCGGATCCGCTTGATGAGCCCGACGGCCTCGTGGGCCTCGGCCGGGCGCAGGCCCGCCATGACCTCGTCGAGCAGGATCACGCGGGGATTGGTGGCCAGGGCGCGCGCAATTTCCAGGCGCTTCTCCTGCAGCAGTGTCAGGTCCTGGGCGGGCGTGTCGCGAAGGTGCGTCATGCCCGTGAGTTCCATGCACTCCCAGGCCCGCTCGTGAGCTTCCGCAGCGCTCACCCCGGGCTTGCCGAAGAGGGCGCCAACGGTGACGTTCTCGAAGGTCGTCATCTCCGGGAACGGCTGGACGACCTGAAAAGCGCGGCCCAGCCCCAGGTGGCAGCGGTCCGCAGGGGGTTTCCCCACGAGCTCCTCCGTGCCCAGCCGGATGCTGCCCGAGGTGGGCTGGAGCAGGCCGGAGAGCAGGTTGAGCATGGTGGTCTTGCCGGCGCCGTTGGGGCCAATCACCGCGAGGATCTCCCCCTGGGCCACCTCGAAGGAGAGGTCGTCGACCGCCTTCAGGCCACCGAAGTTCTTGCTTAGCCGTTCCACCTGGAGGAGGTTCATGGCGCCTCCTTGACCTGGGGGGCCGGCGCAGCAGGTGGCTGCGCCCGCCTCGTGCGCGTCCTGAGCCGGTCGATCAGGCCCAGCAGTCCGCGCGGCATGAAGAGAACCGCCACGACCAGCACCACTCCGTAGACGATCAGGTAGCCGTCGCTGATGTTGCGCCTCAGTACCTCCTCGATGCCGGAGAGTACGGTCGCGCCGATGAGCGGCCCGGCAGTCGTGTAGAGGCCGCCGAAGATGGGTGTCACCAGGGCGAGCACGGTGGTGCCCACGCCGAAGGTTTCGAACGGGTTGACCGAGCCCAGGCGGTGCGCCTCGACCGCGCCCAGCAGCCCCACCGGGACGCTGGAGAGGATGAAGGCGAGCAGCTTCGTCCGGGCCGGTCTCACACCCATCACCGACGCGACCTCCTGGTTCGTGCGTACCGAGGTGAAGGCGAAGCGCAGGCGCGTCTTCTGCACGAAGATGCTCAGCAGGATCGTGAAGAGGAGCAGGCCGGCGTAGACCAGGAAGTACGACTCGTTCCGCTGGAAGGCGATCTCCCACCGCTCCATCTCGCCGGCGACGAACGTAGGCCGGAAGAGGGCGGGTATGTTGAGCCCCGGCGCGCCGCCCGCGATGTTGGAGGGCAACTGCTGGACGACCGCGCGCAGGACCTCCGTGAAGGAGAGCGTTGCGATGGCGAAGTAGATGCCGTGCAGGCGCAGGGTCACCGGGCCTATCAGCAGCGCGAGCAGGCCGGCCACGATGCCGCCCAGCGGGATACCCATCCACAGAGGCACCTCCGCGTGCCTCACGAGCATCGCGGTGGCGTAACCGCCGGCGCCGTAGAAGGCGGCGTGTGCAAGGGAGAGTTGTCCGGTCCTGGCGAGAATGTCCCAGGAGAGCGCCAGCACGCCCAGGGTGATGATGTTGGTGAGCAGCGACAGGTAGCTGACCGAGGATTGTGCGAACAGCGAGTGGAGCAGCTGAGGCACGAAGTAGAGGGCGACGGCGGCAACCAGCAGGCCCGCCGCGATGGTTGCGATGCGCCTCATGCTGCCGTCCTTTGGCCCCGCACTATCAGCACGGCAAAGATGATCGCGAAGAAGACCGCGTTGCGGAGTGAGTCGCCGTTGGGTACCAGGTTGGCGACGAGGGACTCGGCCAGCGCCACGAACAGCGAGGCCCAGATTATGCCGCGGATGTTACCCAGGCCGGCGAGCACCACGATGGCGAACGCCTTGAGGGTGTAGGCCAGGCCTACCACCGGCGTGGGCGACTGGATGACCGCGATCATCACGCCGCCTATGCCTGCGAGAGCGGCCGAGATCGCGAAGGTCAGCAGGTAGGTCCTGTCGACCTCCAGCCCCACGAGGCTGGCGCCAATGCGGTTCTGGGCGACGGCGCGCATGGAGCGGCCAAAGGGCGTGTGGAAGAGCATCCAGTAGAGGATGCCCACCAGCAGGATCGAAATAACGAAGCTGCCCAGCATCACCGCGCCCACGGAGAGGTCACCAAGCCGGAAGCTGAGCGAGCGGTAGGGGATGGAGGGGACGGTACGCGGGTCTCCGCCCCAGATGAGCAGCGCCAGGTTCTGCAGGATGATGCCCAGCCCGAAGGTCAGCAGCATCTGATTCAGTTCCGGTGCGCCCAGCACGTAATGGACGGTAGTGCGATAGAGGAGCGCACCCAATATGAAGAGTGCGGGCGCGACGATCAGCAGCGACACCAGCGGGTCGAGGCCAAAGGTGATCGCCAACTGGAAGGAGATCGGAAGAGCGTCGTGTAGGGAAAGAGTG
>CALKAI010000055.1 GCA_937983275.1 uncultured Trueperaceae bacterium
GAACTGCAGCAAACGGCAGAGAACTGCCACCCGCTTCAAGCCCCCACTAAACGATGTCAGCGAGTCCGGGAAAAGTGAGGTTTGTCATGGACCTGGCGTGGCACCAATCGCCTCCCGCATGAACTTCAGGCGCTGCATCGAGAAACTCCCGTAGCACTTGCGGTACTGCCAACAAAGGATGTCCGAAGTTTGTATTACCAGCCACGTAATGAGGTAGAGTGACTCAATCGACAAATCGTTGTGCCAGTTTCTCCCGCAAGGCTGAGAGGCAGGTGCAGCAGTAGAAGTTTTCAGTAATCGTCCCATGGAGGCCGCCTTGACTCATGTCATGGACCAGGTGCTCCGGTTGGAGCGCGCGGGCTCCTAAACATTGCAACTAACCGTTCACGCCTAACCACTGGAGGAGATCGACTTTATGAAATCACGCCACCAACTCCGCCCCGTAGTCCGCACCCTGCTAACGCTTGTCGTGGCCCTGGGCCTTTTCTCGGCCAGCGCCCAGCCCAGTGGACAGGACGTTTACTCCAGCTCCTGCATGTCCTGCCACCAGGGGAATGGTCAGGGCATGCCAGGGGTCTTCCCTCCCATTGCCGGCCACGTGGGAGACCTGTACGAAGCAAGTGGCGGCTACGATCACATCCTCAACGTCGTCCTGTTCGGAATGCAGGGACCGATTACCGTCAAGGGCACCGAGTACGACAGCGTCATGCCGGGCCAGTTCCAGCTTTCCGACGAGGAAGTGGCGGCCGTTGTCAACTATGTGATGACAGCCTGGGGCGATGCCGACGAGGTAGAGGGCGAGGTTGAACCCGTCACGGTCGACGAGGTTGCAAGCGCCCGGAATCGTGCGCTTAGCCCGCAGCTCGTGCATCAGAACCGGCCCGAACTGGCTGGTGAAGAGGGCGGCGAGGCCAGCGCCCTGGACCTCGAACCCGCCACGTTCACCCTCGCTCAGGTGGAACGCGCACGTCCCACCTACGTGCGGCTGTGCGCCGAGTGCCATGGCGACAGTCTTGGCGGCGGGCTCATCGGCGGGCCGCCCCTGAGCGGGCCCTACTTCGAGAACCGCTGGGGTGGCCAGCAGGTTTCGAGCCTCTACACCTACACGAAGACGCGCATGCCCCAGGACCGACCCGACTCGCTGGCGCCCCAGACATACGCCGATCTCGTTGCGCTCATCCTGAGCCACAACGGCCATGAGGCCAGCGATACGGAACTGACCAGTGATCCATCTCAGTTGGAGCAGTTCGGCATCCTCGACTGAGGCCGAAAATCCAGCACTCCAACGACTTCAGGGATCCGGGAGGTGATCAGCACCAGGAACATAAGAGGGGAAGCGAGATAGCCAAGCACAGCAGCACTTCAAGCACTTCTATTAAGGAGAAGCCGTGAAAGATCACCAACGATGGTTCCGACCGTATTCCTACCTTCTAGCGCTTCTGGTACTTATCAGCGGAGTGGGCTTCGCCCAGAACAGTAGTGGCTTCAACCCCGTAACCGACGAGATCCTGCTCGAGCCGGCCGACGATGACTGGGTAATGTGGCGCCGTACCTACAACGCCTGGGGTTACAGCCCGCTTGACCAGATCAACAAGGAGAACGTAGGCGACCTGGAGCTGGCCTGGGCCTGGTCCATGGTCGACGGCCGCCAAGAAACCACGCCCCTCGTATACGACGGCGTGATGTACCTCCACAATCAGGGTGACACCGTGCAGGCACTGAACGCCGCCACCGGCGACCTTATCTGGGAGTACACCCGCGACCTGCCCGGCGAACTAGCCACCACCTCGTCGAGCATCGTGCGCAGCATGGCCCTCGGCTACGACAAGCTCTTCTTTGTCTCCGGTGACATGTTCCTGGTCGCCCTCGACCCGACCTCCGGTCAGGTCATCTATGAAACCTCCATGGGTCCGTGGGAAGAGGGCTTCCGGGTAACGGGTGGTCCTCTGGTCATCAACGGCGTAGTGGTCACCGGTGTTTCCGGTTGCGGTGGTGCTCAGCCTGGCGGTTGTTACATCACGGGCCACGATGCCGATTCCGGTGAAGAGCTGTGGCGCGTGAACACGATCGCCGAAGAGGGCACGCCCGAAGGCGACACCTGGAACGCGCTTCCTTACGAGAGCCGGTTCGGTAGCTCTGCCTGGAACATCGGCAGCTACGACCCCGAGCTCGACCTCGTCTACTGGAGCACCGGCCAGCCTTACCCGTGGATCGCCGAGATGTCCGGCCTCTCTCCCCTCCAGGAGGGCGAGAACAACGACGCTCTCTACACCGACACCACCCTGGCAATGCGCCCCGACACCGGCGAGATCGTCTGGTACCACCAGTGGCTCCCGAACGACACCTGGGACCTTGACTACGCCTACGAGCAGGTACTTGTCGACCTCGAAATCGACGGCGAAACCGTACCAGCCATCGTGGCAGTCGGCAAGCTGGGTATCGTCGAGGCGATCGACCGCCGCAACGGCGACTGGCTGTGGGCAGTAGAGACCGTCTACCAGAACGTGGTGGAAAGCATCGACCCGGTAACCGGCGAGAAGACCATCAACATGGACTCCTTCCCGCACATCGGTGAAACCACCGTCAACTGTCCGGCCGACCCCGGTGCCCGCACCTGGGCAGCCACCGCTTACAGCCCGCTGACCAACGCCCTCTACCTGCCCATGCAGGAGTTCTGCTCCGACACCACCCCCAACCCGCTTGGCGAGGGCGAAGTCTACACCGGCGGTGGCCGCGCCACCTTCGCACGCCGCCCGATCCCCGGCAGCGACGGCAACATGGGCCGCGTCGACGCCATCAACCTGGGCGACCAGTCCGAAATGTGGTCGCACCGCATGCGCCCCGCGAACGGCGGCTCGGCAGCCCTCACCACCGGTGGCGGCCTCGTGTTCACCGGCAACCTCGGGCGCTACTTCATGGCGTTCGATGACACCACCGGCGAGAAGCTGTGGGAGACACGCCTCAGCAACCTCCCCAACGGCTACCCCATCTCGTACGCCGTTGATGGCGAACAGTACATTGCCGTTCCCGTAGGGCACGGCTCCGGGCCCAGCACCGCGTTCGCGGTCCTTACCCCGGAGATCCGCAACCCTGCAGGCGGCAGCGCCCTCTACGTCTTCAAACTCGGCAACTAGGCCAAGCGACTCTCACTGGGGCAGGCGCCGTGCGCCTGCCCCAGCCCTCTCTCAGGCTGGAGCATTATGCGGTTAGCCAAGACATTCACGAGAAGTCTTCAATCTATCTGTCTGCTACTCCTATTTTCATTGGCTATGGCGCAACTCGAAGAGCCTCAGCTGCCACAACAGTGGTTCGACGAGCGCTCGCCGCTCTCTGACCAGCAATCGATAAGCATTTGCCTGGACTCCCGCCTGCCGGAGCATGACCTGCACGAAAGGCTGGCGCAGGAGCTTGCCTCTGCCCTCCTGGTTGACCTGGAAATCGTCGAGGTGGGGCGCGAGCGCCACGTGGAGGCCGACTACGAGCACCTCTACATCGACCTGATCAACCGCTGCTCGATCTACCTTGGGTTCAAGCTTTACCCGGGCGCGTACCCGGAGTGGCTCGACTTCACCCGCCCGCTCTACCAGGCGCGCTTCGTCCTGATCACGAATCAGGAGGGGCTCAGCAACTTCGGCGACCTTGCGCCGGGCAGCCGGGTGGGCGTCACCCAGGGCACCGACGGCGACATCCGCTTCCTCGCCTACAACAACTCCCTGCCCGCGGCCAGCCGTTACCACCGGCTGCCACTGGGGCAACCCGACATCGCCCTCAAGGCGCTGTCTGAAGGCCGGGTCGACGCCCTGATCATCTGGGAGCCGTGGTGGCAGCACCTCGCACAAGGGCAGCCGGAGTACGCGGAGTTCTCCGTAATCAACGCGCCGCTCGTCAGCGAGCCGGCCGTACCAGTGGGCGCGGCCCTCTATACGGAACGCACCGCGTTGCGCAGCCTCGTCGACCAGGCGATCCAGATCCTTACGCAGGACGGGACTGTGCAGCGGGTTATCGAGGAGTCGTCCGTTCCGGCGCAACCCGCTCGCTGATCCCGCTGCCGCCTTGCCAGCGAAGAGGGAGTGTCCAAAAAAGTCAAATCTGAAATCTTGAATCGGGTTCAGGATTCCAGAAAAACCAAAAATGGAGCCTCCCCTCCTTCACCGAACATAATTCGCAAGCCCCAAACTACTTTCGTCACGAGCAGCAACAACTGAAAGACACCCCTGATATAGCATTGCGCCCATGGAGCTTCTCCAGGCGGCCAGAAAAGGCGACCTCAAGCCAATAACGGCCGCCAGACCAAGCCCCCAAAGAAACACCCATGGAGGTTTTATGCGCAAGCTGCTACTCACCCTCGTCCTCGCTCTCGTCGCTCCCCTGGCGGCTGCCCAGCAGGGGCTCACTACTGCGATCTCGGCCAACCCCGAGTCGCTCGATCCGCAACTGACGTTTAACGGCTTCTCCTTCGTCGTCACGAACCAGCTCTACGAGACGCTCGTGCGCATGTCCGAGGAGGGCGAGATTCAGCCCGGCCTCGCCACCGAGTGGGAGTACCCGGAGCCCAGCCGCCTCCACCTGACCCTGCGCGAGGGCGTCGAGTTCCACGACGGCACCCCGCTCACCGCGCAGGTCGTCAAGGAATCGATCGAGCGCCTCATCGACCCGGCTACCGGCGCGCCCGGCCGCTTCGTCGTCACGGCGATCGACGAGGTGAACGTCATCGACGACCTTACCGTCGAGATCGTCACCGAGCCGCCCTTCGCGCCGCTCCTCGCGCACCTCTCCCACCCGGTAACGGCGATCGTGCCGGCACAGAACGCCGACACGCTGAGCCGCAACCCCGTCGGCACTGGCCCGTACACCTTCGAGCAGTGGATCGACGGCACGCAAATCACCCTTACCGCAAACGAGAACTACTGGGGCGGAGAGCCGGCGATCACCAACGTGACCTTCCGCATCGTCCCCGAGGTAAGCACGCAGATCGTCGAACTGCGCAGCGGCGGCCTCGACATCATCTTCAGCATCCCGCCCGACAACTTCGTCTCCCTCCAGGACACGCAGGGCATCGAGACCGAGAGCTTCCTCGGCTGGGGCAGCGCCCACCTGGGCTTCAACATCGACAGTCCGAAGCTTGAAGACGTCCGCGTTCGCCAGGCGATTGCGCACGCGATCGACAAGGACCTGATCATCGATGAGTTCATGCGTGGTCTTGCTCTGCCTGCTGTCTCCCCCATCCCGCCCACCGTCCGTTTCGCGGCAGAGCTCGACGAGCCCTACCCCTACGACCCCGAAGCCGCCGAAGCGCTCCTCGAAGAAGCCGGTGCCACGAACCTGAGCCTGCGCCTGGACATCTACCAGAACCCCGAACTCGAGTCGGTCGCGCAGGTCCTCCAGGCGATGCTTGCCGACGTGGGCATCAACCTCGACATCCGCGTGCAGGAGTACGCCGCCTACGTCGAGAGCGCCCAGAGCAACGCGGCAGAGCTCTACGCCACCACCTGGGGCACCGTCACCCTCGACGCCGACTACACTCTCTTCGCGTTCATGCACTCCAGCGAGATCCCGCAGAACAACATGTCGCGCTACAGCAACCCCGAGGTAGACGCACTCCTCGAAGAGGGCCGCAACAACCCCGACGACGAGGCGCGCGCGGCTGCCTACCTGGAGGTCCAGGAGCGTGCGCTGCAGGACCTGCCGCTCGTGAACCTCTACTACCCGCTCTCCACCTACGCGAAGCGCGACACCCTGCAGGGTGAGGACATCCGGTTCTCCTGGATGATGCTCGACCTTCGCGAAGCGCAGCTGGCCCAGTAGGCATTGATCGGCTATATCGCCAGGCGCCTCCTGGGCCTGGTGCCGGTGCTCTTCGGCGTCACCCTCATCGTCTTCCTGATGACGTGGGTGACGCCGGGCGACCCGGTTCTCGCCATTATTGGCGAGGCTGCCCAGGGTATTGGCTCGGAACAACTGGAGGAGCTCCGCGCCGCCTACGGCCTCGACCGGCCCTTGCCGGTGCAGTACGCCGACTACATAGGCGGCCTGCTCCAGGGCGACCTGGGTACCTCCATCCGCTCGCGGCAGCAGGTGATCGACGAGATCATGCTGCGCCTGCCCGCCACACTGCAGCTCACCCTCGCGGGGATGGGCGTGGCTCTGCTGATTGGCCTGCCGCTCGGCATTCTCGCGGCGATCTACCGCCGCACCTTCATCGATTACACGGCGATCGTCGTCGCACTGGCGGGAGTTTCGATTCCCGTCTTCTGGTCGGGGCTCATCCTCATGATCATCTTTTCGCTCAACCTGGGCTGGCTGCCGGCCTCGGGCATGGGCACCTGGCAACACCTGGTCATGCCGGCCGTGGCGATCGGCTTCTCGTCGAGCGCTTTCATCGCGCGGATAACTCGGAGCAGCATGATAGAGACTCTGCGTCAGGATTACGTGCGTACGGCGCATGCGAAGGGGGCCTCGGCGACCAGGGTGCACCTGCGTCACGCGTTTCGCAATGCTCTGCTGCCGGTGGTCACCGTGGTCGGTCTGCAGTTTGGCGGCCTTCTGGGCGGAGCCGTTCTCACCGAAACCGTCTTCGCCTGGCCCGGCGTTGGCCGCATGCTGGTAGACGCCATCCGCACCCGCGACCTGCCCCTCATCCAGGGAACGGTGCTCTTTATCGCCCTTATTTTCATGCTCATCAACCTGTTGGTGGACCTCTCCTACGCCGCTCTCAACCCGAAGATCCGCTATGACTGACCGGACCACAGCCCCGACGACCCCGAACGCACTCGTGCGCGTGTGGCGCTCGGCGCCCATGCGCCGCTTTCGTCGGAACAAGGCCGCAGTGGTGGGGCTCTTCATCGTCATCGCGTTGGTGCTGGTGGCGATCTTCGCGCCGGTGCTCGCGCCCGTTCCGCCGGACGCGCAGAACCTGCGGGGCCGGCTGCAGCCGCCGAGCGTCGAGCACCCCTTCGGAACCGACGAGTTCGGCCGCTCCATGCTGAGCCGCGTCATCTACGGCACCCGCGTCTCCCTCTTCACCGGCCTCGTACCCGTCACCGTCGCGCTCCTGGTCGGTACCCTGATCGGACTTGTCGCAGGCTTCTACCGGGGCCGCACCGACTCGTTCCTCATGCGCGTCATGGACGTGCTGC
>CALKAI010000056.1 GCA_937983275.1 uncultured Trueperaceae bacterium
CTGGCCGCTGCCAGCACCGTCGCCTACACCTGGCGTTTCTGGAGCGGCATCTTCCTGGGTAGACGGGCGCAAAGGGAGCTCGCCCGGACGCCCCGGCGACTGGTCCTGCCCATCACGCTCCTGGGCCTGACCGGGCTGGTGGGCGGCTTCTACACGGCGCCGTTCGCCTCGCTGGCGGTGGCGGCCGGCGACGTCACCCTCGGCGCGCCCACCGCCCTGGATGCCAGCTACCACCTGGAGCTGCTGCCGGAGTACCTCATGGCGGCGGCCGCCTTCGCGATCGGCACCCTGCTAATCGTTACCCGCCCCTTCTGGGCCCCGGCAGCACAGTGGCTCGCCCAGCTGGACCGCAACATCGGGGCCGAGCGCATCTACATCGCCGCAGTACGCGGCCTCAACACGGTCTCGGACGCGGTCCACAACCTCGAAGTCCGGCAGTTGCGCAGCCGCGTGGGCAGCGTGCTCGTGCCCACCGGAATCCTCGTCCTGGCCGGCCTTATTGCCACGGGTACGGCCCGGCCGTTTGTCGTGGGCGAGCTGAGGCTGGATGACGTGCCCATCATCACCGCCCTGGTGCTGGCGGCGGTCTCCGCATTCGCGCTGGGTTTCACGCGAAGGCACCTGGCCCTGCTGGCGGTTCTCTCCGGCTTCGGGTTCACACTGGCCGTCATCTACGCCTTCTGGGGCGCCCCCAACGTCGCCCTGGTGGCCGTGCTCATCGAGACGATGCTCACCCTGCTGCTGGTGGGCGCCATGGCGCTGATACCAAAGCGGGTGCTGGGCCGCCAGGCGCAGGAGCCCATCGTCTCCTCCAAACGCACCGCCGTGATCGCAGTCCTCGCGGGCCTGATCGTGTTCCCCACCGCCTGGAGTGCGCTCTCCTTCGTGCCGACCGGCGAGCTTCTCGCCAACACGTTCATCGACATGGCCCCGCTGGCGCACGCCCTTAACGTGGTCACCGCGATCCTGGCCGATTTCCGCGGCCTCGACACGATGGGCGAGATAACCGTCGTGGCGCTCGCCCTGCTGGGCGTCGGCTCGCTGGTCGCCGACATCACCCCCGAAGATGTACGCCGCCACTCGCAGGAGAACGACGACGATGAGCTGGCCGCCGCCCGCGAGGGCCAGCCAGAGGCGTCGCTGTTCAGCAACGAGCAGAAGCCTCTGCCCGCCTCGCGCGTTGTCCTGCAGGGGATCGCCCGGCTGCTCTACCTGCCCATACTCATGATCGCGGCGGCGCTGCTGGTGAAGGGGTTCGTGGACACGGGTGACGGGTTCTCGGCCGGGATGGTTGCCGCCCTGGGGGTGCTCATCCGTATCCTCGCCTTCGAATACAAGGAGTCCAAGAAAATGCCCATCGTCAGGCACGCGCGGGCGGTCGCCTTCAGCGGCCTGCTGCTGGCCCTGGGGATCACCTTCGTGCCCCTCCTGTTCGGCCACGCGCCGCTCACCCAGTGGCCGCCAGGCACCAGCACCCCCATCCACGTGGGCTCGATCGAGCTGATGACCGCCGTGCTCTTCGACATCGGCGTATTCACCCTCGTGCTGGGCTTCGGCGTGGGCGTACTCACCAACATTGGCCGGATAGCCAACCGCGACCTCAAGCGGGGGGTGGAGCCGTGATCGTCCTCAGCGCAGCGGTCGTCGCCATCGTCTTCGCGGCGGGCACGTTCCTGCTCCTGCAACGCGACCTGTTCCGCATCGTGGCCGGCATCCTGACGATCTCCAACGCGGCCACGCTCTTCATCATCGCCTCGGGCCTTAGCCGCGGCCAGGCGCCCATCCTGCCGCTCGACAGCGGTCCGGTGAGCGACCCCGTCTCCCAGGCGCTCGCCCTCACCGCCCTGGTGATCGGCTTCGCCGTGGCCGCCCTGCTCCTCGTCATGGTCTACCGCCTCTACCTCTCCCACCACTCGCTGGACGCGCAGGCGATCCAGACGAGCGAGCGCCGCTCGGCCGCACTGCAGCGCCGCGAGGGCGATCCATACGTCGAGGAGGTACCGGAGGAGGAGATCGACGAGGATCCCGGGGAGGCTCAGGAGCGCGAGGTGACCACGCCATGACCGGCATCAACCTGCCCGCGCCCCTCCTGATAAGCCTGCCCCTGGCGATCCCCTGGATCGCCGGGGCGATCCTCGCCCTCCTGGACGGCCGCAAGCGCGGACCGAAGTGGTTCGCCGTCGGTGCTCTCGCCCTGGGCTTCCTGGCACTCCTCAACCTGGCGCTGGTGGTGGTCACCTCCGGCCCGGTGAGCATCGTCGCAGGCGGCTGGCCGCACGGGATCGGCATCGCCCTGCGGGCCGACAGCCTGGGCGTGGTCTTCGCGGTCGTATCGGTAGGCGTGATGCTCGCGGCGCTCATTTACGAATCGATAACGGGCGTCTACTGGCGCACCTTCCCGGCGGTGCTGCTCTTGGGCGCGGGCGGCCTGGTGGGCGTGTTCCTCACCTCCGACGCCTTCAACTTCTACGTGTTCTTCGAGATCGCCATGACCAGCGCCTTCGTGCTCACCGGCTACCGGGAGGCCGACCGCCAGGTGCGCGGCGCCTTCCTCTTCGCGATCGTCAACCTGCTGGGTTCGACCCTCTTCCTCATCGCGATCGTCTCGCTCTACACGATGACCGGCACGCTCGACATGCTCCTCATCGCCCAGTACACCTCGCAAATGGACGTCGCCTCGCTCATCGCGATTGCGACCCTCGTGTTCGCGGCGTTCAGCCTCAAGCTGGGCCTGTTCCCGTTCCACTTCTGGCTGCCCACCGTGTACATCGGGAGCCACCCCTCGGTCGCGGCGATCCTCTCGGGTGCGCTCGCCAACATCGGCGCCTACGGGCTGCTGCGCTTCGGCGGCTCGATCTTCAACGAGGTGCTGGCCTTCGCGGCACCGGTGCTCATCGCTCTGGGCGCCATAAGCCTGGTCTACGGTGCCCTGCAGGCGGTATCGCGACGGGGCGTGAGCGAGGTGCTGGCCTACTCGGCTATAGGCCAGGCCGGCTACATCATGCTGGCCATCGGCATCGGCGGCCCGGTCGGTTTCCTCGCCGCCGCCACCTACGCGGTCATCAACTCGCTCAACAAGGGCGTACTCTTCCTGACCTCCAGCCTCCAGGGGGCGGTGGCTGGCGCCGCGTTCGCGATCGGCGCCTTCTCGGTGGCGGGCATCCCGCCCATGGCCGGCTTCCTGGGCAAGATGACCGTCTTCCAGGCGCTCGCCCAGCTGCCGCCCGGGCAAAGTGCCGTGCTCATTGGCCTGGTGGTGCTGGGCAGCGCCATGTCGATCCTCTACATGTTCCAGACCTACCAGCGGCGGTTCCTGGCGCAGGAGGGGGAGCTGGCGGTGTCCTCTGCCTGGACCCACAGCATTCCCGCCCTGGTCCTCGCGGCGCTCCTCCTCACCTTCGGCTTCTGGCCCGAGCCGCTCATCCAGGCGAGCAGTGCCGCCGGTGCGGCGGTAGGACTGGAGGTGGCAAATTGGCCGTGATCCGTTTCCTCATGACGGCCGCACTGCTGGGGCTCGTCTACTGCATGGCCCTCTCCAGCTTTGCGCCCCTCGACTACGCGTTCGGTTTCGTGCTGGGCGGCATCCTCACCTACACCTCGCGCGAGTTCATCTACGGCGGGCCCGTTACCGGCCCCTCGCCTATCGCGCGCTTTTTCGCGTTCTTCCCCTTCCTGGGGGCGGTGGTCTGGCAGGCCCTGACCGGAACCGTCCAGGTGGTTCTGGCCACCATCCACCTGCGGCCCTGGCCGCAAAGCGGCCTTGTAGAGGTGCCCACAGGCGAACGCTCACCCACGGCGATCGCCGTGTGGGCGGTCATCACCGGCCTGCCGCCCGGCTCCTACTTCGTCGATGTCGACCGGGAGAGGGAGGTCGTCTACATCCACCTGTTCGACGCCTCGGACCCCGACGGCTACCGCCGGCAGGTGGCGCGCTTCTACGAACGGTTCCAACGAAAGGTATTCCCGTGAGGGTCCACGCCACTCACTCAATGAGGCGGAGGTTTGCCCATGCATGAACTGGTCTTCTACATCGCCGTCGTCTGGCTCACGGCCCTGCTGGTCGCCACGGTCATTGCCGTCATCGTCCTGCGCCACAAGGCCAGCAGGATCCTGGCGCTCGACATGCTGACCGGCCTGCTGATTGCCCTGCTCATCGTCTTCGCCACCTCCAACCAGTCGCCCTTCTACCTGGATGCGGCGCTGGCGCTGGCACTGCTGTCGTTCATCTCGACCGTGACCATCTCCCGTTACCGGGCCGAGCACAGGGTGTTCTGAGTGGAGTGGCCCGAGATCGCCCCCTACCTGGCCGATGTTCTGGTGCTGGCCGGCGTACTCATCATCACGATAGGCGCGTACGGTGCGTTCCGGTTGCGCTCGATCTTCAACAAGCTGCACGCTGCGAGCGTGGTCGTGGCGTTCGGAGTGATCGCCGTCTCCCTGGCGGCGATGCTGAGCGGCGAACCCGCGATGATCACGCGCGCACTGCTCATCGCTACGATCCTGGCGGTGACGGCGCCCATCGCGACCTTCTCGATGGCCCGGTCGGCCCATTACGGCAAGCTGCGCGGTGATGAGGAGAAGGGTGACGAGTAGGGCGCACCCGAACAGGATCGTAATGTCAGGGCCGTAATGTGAAATAACGCAATACGGGCTTTTGCTCCCTGAACGCTTACCCCCCGCCGGGAAAGCGCTTAGGATAAGTCCCGTATGGTGTGCGACTGCTGCCCCGCCGCAAGAGCCGTTTACGCGGCGAAGACCACCCCCGCAAACGAACCGGCCAACGCCTGATGAACCGCGCAGAGCAACTCGACCGCGGCCCGGCGCAGGCGGCCGGCAAGTCCAGGCGTAACCGCGCCAAGCGCGGCGAACGGACCACCGCCTACCTGTTCATCCTGCCCTCGGTGCTGCTCATCGGCATCTTCGGGCTGTTCCCCATCGGTTACGCGTTCTACATGAGCCTCTACCGGTGGCGCATCCGCAAGGGCAGCTTCATAGGCCTCGATCACTACATCGACGTGATCGGCAGCTGGGGCGGGGTGCTGGCTTTTGCCGGCGGCCTGGCGCTGCTGCTCGTCGCCCACTGGCTGTGGACGAGCGCCTTCGCCCGCTCGGGCGTACGCATGATCGGCAGGCTCGTGACAGCAGTCGTGCTGATGATGGCCGGGGTGACCATCGCCCTGGGCTGGCAGCAGATGATGGCGCTGGGTGACACGAAGTTCCTGAGCTCGCTCGTGCGCACCCTCTTCTACGCGCTGGGCACGGTGCCCGTGCAGATAGTCCTGGCGCTCATCCTGTCAACGCTGCTCTTCCAGAAGATCAGGGGGCGCGAGGGCTTCCGGATGATCTACTTCCTCCCCTACGTGACCCCGCAGGTGGCCGCCGCGGTCGTATTCGCGCAGCTCTTCTCGCCGCGCGGCAGCAGCCTCTCGCCGGGCAGCAACTCTGTAGCGAACCAGGTGCTGGACGTGTTCGGCATCGAACCGCAAAAGTGGCTGTTCGAACCGACGCCCCTCCTCCAGCTCCTCTTCGGCAACCAGATCGCCGGCTTCAACAGCTGGCTGGCCAACATGGGAATCGCCTGGCAGCTCGAGGGGCTGTGGCTGGGCCCGTCGCTGGCGCTGGTCAGCATCATCATCTTCGGCATCTGGACCTACACGGGCATGAACGTCGTCATCTTCCTCGCCGGGCTGGGCAACATCCCCCGCGAACTCTATGAAGCGGCAGAGATAGACGGCGCCAACTCCCGCCAGCGCTTCTTCAACATCACCGTGCCGCTGCTCTCGCCCGTCACCTACTACCTGACACTGCTGGGCTTCATCGGCGCGCTGCAGGCGTTCAGCCAGATCTACGTGATGCGCTCGCCATTCGCGCGCGGCACGGCCGACACGGCGAGTGTGGTCATCTTCGACACCTTCTACGCGTCGAACAACTTCAGTCTCGCCGCGGCGCAATCGTTCATCCTCTTTTTCATTATCCTCTTCATGACCGTTGCCCAGCAGCGGATCCTGGGGAGAAGGGTCTTCTATGGCTAACCTCGGCTACCGGCTGCGCTACCTGCCCGTCTACGCCATCCTGCTCTTCGGCGCGATCATCGCGATAACGCCGTTCTTCTACATGTTCTCCACCTCGCTAATGACCCTGGGCGAGGCGATCAACCGCGAGTGGCTGCCCAGCACCCCGCAGTTCGTGAACTACGAGCGGGCCTGGAACGAGGCTGCCTTCGGGAAGTACTTCCTGAACAGCGTGATAATCACCGGCACGACTATCGCCGGCCTGCTCGTCACCGCCACCCTGGCCGCCTACGCGTTCGCGCGTATCCGCTTCCCCGGCCGGGACATCATCTTCACCGTCCTGCTGGCCACCCTGATGATCCCCGAGACGGTCACCTTCATTCCCCAGTTCCTGATCATCCGCGGTGACATCTTCCCGCTCCCCGGGGGATCCTGGATCAACGAGCTGCCTGCTCTGACGGTGCCGTTCATGGCGAACGCGGTGAGCATCTTCCTGATGCGCCAGTTCTTCGCCGGCATCCCCTTCGACCTGTGGGACGCGGCCCGCATCGACGGGGCGACCCACCTGCGCTTCCTCTGGTCGGTGGTAATCCCCATGAGCCGCCCGGTGATGCTCACGGTCACCCTGCTGGCCTTCATCGCCTCCTGGAACGCCTTCCTGTGGCCCATCCTGGTAACCAACAACGCCGACTGGCGGCCGCTCATGGTGGGCCTCTACAACTTCATGGGCGAGGCGGGCCCCGAGACGCACCTGCTGATGGCCGGCGCCGTCATCACCGTGCTGCCCGTGCTGCTGCTCTACTTCGTCGCGCAGAAGCAGTTCACGGAGGGCATCGCCACCTCGGGCCTCAAGGGTTAGGGCAGGCACGGCAAACCGCCTGCCTGTGCCACAACTTCACCTGACCTTCACGGTCCCCGATTGCACCGCCTGGCCCTGACATGGAGCTGACGTTTCCAATATAAAGTGAGGCGAAAAACCCTGCGGGGCTTTCGGAAGGAGTAGTTGATGAAGCGTTTCAAATGGATCCTGGCTGGCCTGGTTGCCGCCAGCCTCAGCACTACGCTGGCGCAGGACACCTCCTACGAGGATGTCGACCCCAGCGGTCAGGAAGTCGTCTTCTGGCACGTCCACAGCGGCGCCAACCAGGAGGCCCTGAACCAGATCGTTGCCGACTTCAACGAATCTAACGAATACGGCATCACCGTCGTCGCTGAAGACCAGGGCAGCTACCCCGACCTCTTCCAGAAGATGCTGCCGCTCATCGGCACGAACGGCATGCCCGACCTGCTCCTCGCCTACCAGAACCAGGCTGCCACCTACCAGCTTGGTGACGCGCTGGTCGACATGGCCCCGCTCATCGAGAGCGAGCAGTGGGGCTACGACGAGGAAGAGTACGAGGACTTCTACGAAGGCTTCATCCAGTCCGACGTCTTCCCTACCTTCGACAACGCCCAGCTCGGCTGGCCGCCCAACCGCTCCATGGAAGTGATGTTCTACAACCAGGAGTGGATGAACGAGCTTGGCTACGACGAGTTCCCCGCCAACCCCGAGGAGTTCCGTGAACTCGTTTGCGCCGCCGCCCAGAACCCCTTCAGCGGCTCGCAGGGCACCGGCAGCATCGGCTACGAGATCACCGTTGGCGCCAGCACCATGGCCTCCTGGATCTTCGCCTTCGGCGGCGACGTCTTCGATGCCGAGAATGACCGCTACACCTACGACAGCCCCGAAGCTGTTGAAGCCATGACCTTCCTGCAGGGCCTCATCAACGACGGCTGCGCTGCTATCGAAACCGAGCAGTACGGCGCGCAGGCCAACTTCGGCGTTGGCAGCACCCTCGTTGCCACCGGCTCCTCCGTGGGTATCCCCTACTACGAGAGTGCCGTTGAAGCGGGTGCCGGCCACGAGTTCGACGTAGCTGCCTTCCCGTACGTGGGTGACGAGCCCGCCATGAACGTCTACGGCCCCTCCGTCTCCATCCCGGACAACAACGACCCCGAGAAGGTCGTCGCCTCCTGGCTGTTCCTCAAGTACTACACCTCCCCTGAGGTGCAGGCCGAATGGGCCCGGGTGAGCAACTACTTCCCCGTCCGCGAAAGCGTTGCCGACGAGCTGGGCAGCTACTTCGAGGAGAACCCGAAGTACGAGACCGCCTTCAGCCTGCTTGACTACGGCAAGGCCGAGCCGGCCACGCCCGGTTACGACTTCGTCCGCAACGAGATCGAAGACACACTCGCCGACATCTTCACCGGCGGCGATGTCGAAGCGGCACTGGCCGACCTCAACGAAGAGGCCAACGCGATCCACGAGGAGCAGCTCGACCAGCTCCAGTAAGAAGTCCTTCCGCCAGGCCGCGTGAAGCTGAACGCGGCTGAACGGAACCAGTAGCAAGGCGATCGGGCCGTGAGCGTAAAAGCTCGCGGCCCGATCTCTGTCTTTATGTGGCGGGTTGCGGTGCCCAGCCGGGGCGTCTCTTTGCGGTTCGCCGGACAGTTGCCGGCGCCTCCTAGAAGAGGAGCAGGATCAGCAGCACGGCGATGACGATCAGGAGGCCGAAGAAGAGGAACTTCGCCGCCCCTGCGGCCACGCTGGCCACACCGCCGAAACCCAGTGCGCCCGCTATCAGGGCGACCACGGCCAGGCCAATAATCCATCCGAGCATTTTCCACCCCCTACCGGGAGAGTAGGGGATGGAAACGCCGCCAATTGTTCAGCCTGCCACCATCGCCGCTCAGGTCTCCTTGATGAGCAGCTGCCGGGGGACCGAGCAGAACGGTTCCGCACCGGTCTCGGTGATGAGGATGCTCTCGGTGATCTCGATTCCCCAGTCCTCGAACCAGAGGCCCGGCATCAGGTGGAAGGTCATTCCGGGCTGGAGGACGTTCTTGTCCCCCGGCCGGAAGCTCATGGTGCGCTCGCCCCAGTCGGGCGGGTAGGAGAGGCCTATCGGGTAGCCGGCCCGGCTCTCGCGGATGATGTCGTACTTGAGCAGCTCCCGGGCCAGCGCCGACTCCACCTCCTCGCAGGTGGCGCCCGGGCGGGCGGCCTCTAGGGCGGCTTCGATTCCCTCGACCAGGGCGCCCTCGGCCTGCAGGAAGCGGTCGTCCGGTTTGCCCAGGAACACCGTGCGCGAGAGGGGCGTGTGGTAGCGGCGGTAGCAGCCCGCCACCTCGAAGAAGGTGCCGTACCCCTCCTCGATGGGGGCATCGTCCCAGGTGAGGTGTGGGGCGCTCGCCTCGACCCCGGTGGGTACCAGCGGCACGATCGCCGGGTAGTCCCCGCCATACTCCTCGGTGCCGCGGATCGTGGACGCATAAATCTCGGCCACCAGGTCGTTCTTGCGCATGCCCGGCTCGATCACCTCGAAGATGCGCTCGTGGACCCGCTCGACGATGCGGGCGGCCCGGCGCATGTACTCCAGCTCCTGCTGCGACTTGATCGCCCGCTGCCAGTTCACCAGGCCGGTTGCGTCGGTGAACTTCGAGTTGGGCAGGTTGGACTCCAGCGCGTAGTGCGCCTTGGCGCTGAAGTAGTAGTTGTCCATCTCCACGCCCAGGGTGTAACCGTCCCAGCCGCGCTCGCGCAGGATGCCCGAGAGGAACTCCATGGGGTGGCAGTCCGGCGACTGCACGTAGTAGTCGGGGTAGCCCACGATGTGGTCGGCACCCATGTAAACCGTGCGCTTCGCGCCGGGGATGTCGTGGTTGCGGCCGAACCACACGGGCTGGTCGCCAAGGGGGACGAGGACGCACTGGTGAACGTAGAAGGACCAGCCGTCGTAACCGGTAAGCCAGGCCATGTTCGACGGGTCGCTGACGATCAGCACGTCGATGCCCTTCTCGCTCATGGCGTTGTGAACGCGCTCCAGGCGCTGGGCGTACTCCTGCAGACTGAAGTTGAGCTTCTTGCTCAAACCGGACGGTGGTGTGGGTCGAACACGACCAGGGGTAATGCCGTTGATCATTTCGTACTAACCCCCTTACTGTCTACACGCTCTTGCGCCCGGGCGAATGCCAGCGCAGCAATAGCCGTGTCCTGTGCACCCGTGCCGGTCAGGTCGGCAACAGTGATCTCATGCCGATCACTCCTGCCGGGCGCACGCCCGGCAATGACCTCACCAAGTTCGGGTACTGACCTGGAGCCTGGGACCACTCCCGCTGCGAGCGCATGACGCAGCTCCCCCATGACTTCACACTGACTGCGCCGGTCTGCTACATAGGTGCCTGCCCTTTCGAAAACGGAGGGGTGGAGTTCGTTCTTGTGGGGAGCGTCCGAGCCCATGGCGGTCACGTGCGCTCCCTTCGCCAGCCACTCACCCCTGAGGAGTGGCTCGCTGCTGGGGGTGGTGGTGATGACGACATCCGCGTCCTGCGCTGCGGCCCGGACGGTGTCGACCGGCTGGATATCGATCTTCAGGCGCTCGCCCATCTCCCGGGCGTAGTCGTAGGCCGCTTCGGGACGCCGCGCCCAGACGCGCACCCGCCTTACGGGTCGTACGAGCAGCAGCGCCTCGAGCTGCAGCCGGGCCTGCTCGCCGGCGCCAATGACCGCCGCCGTCTCGCTCTCCTCCCGGGAGAGCCACGTCGCCGCCACCGCGCCCGCGGCCGCCGTGCGGACGGCGGTGAGGTAGCCGTTGTCCAGCAGCACCGCTTCGGTTTGCCCGGTGCGGGAGCTGAGAAGCAGCATCAGGCCGTTCAGGCTGGGCAGGCCCAGCTTCGGGTTGTCGAAGAAGCCGGGGCTCACCTTGATCGCGAAAACGTCGAGGCCGGGCAGCCAGGCGCTCTTCACGTCGACCTCGCCGTTCACCTCGGGCATGTCCAGGCGCATCACCGGCGGCATGACGACCCTCTCGGTGGCCAGCCGCCGGAAGGCATCCTCGACCGCCGCCACCGCCGCCGCGTCGAGCCTGATCAACTCGCGCAGCTCGCTTTCGCGCAGGAGGAGTTCGCGTGGCATCAGGCCCTCCCCACCGCGGCCTGTTGCGCCCGGTTCAGCAGCTCCAGGTGAGCCTGCATGTCGATATTCGAACCTGAAAGCACCAGGACGGTCACGCTCCCGGCGGCGGGCGGGACGGCGCCGCACAGAACCGCGCCCAGCGGGGCCGCGGCCGCCCCCTCGAGCACCTGGCGCTCCTCCCGGTAGGCGTGCACTATTCCCCGGGCGATCTGCTCCTCGCCTACAACGAGGCTGTCGTCGATCAGTTCCCGCACGAGCCTGAAGGTGTAACGGTTCTCCGTGCCGATCCCGCCGCCCAGCGAGTCGGCGAGGCTCTCCAGCTCCGGCACCTCCACGGGCCGGCCGGCCTCCAGGCTGCGGTGCATCGCGCAGCACCTTTCGCTGCTCACGCCCAGAATCTGCGCCGTGGGCTCGAGCCCCTTCACGGCCAGCGCGACGCCGGCGAGGAGGCCGCCGCCGGAGAGGGGCACGAGGACGCGCAGGCGCGTGTCCTCCTGCAGCGCCCGCGCCTCGTGCAGCTGCTCGACGATCTCGAGGCCAAGCGTCGCCTGGCCGGCGATGACGTCGGGGTGGTCGAAGGGCGGTAGGAGTACCAGCCCCTCCTCCCGCACCAGCCGTTGCGCCTCCAGGGCCGCCTCGTCCTGGCTGCGCCCGCCGACGTGGACCCGGGCACCCAGCTCACGTATCCCCTCGACCTTGTTGCCCGGCACCAGCTCCGAGACGCACACCGTGGCCGGCAGGCCACGCTCCCCGCAGGCGTGGGCAAGTGCGCGGCCGTGATTGCCGGTCGACACGGTGACGACGCCGTTCGTGCCGGGCGGCAAGGCGGCCACCGCGTTGGTGGCGCCGCGCAGCTTGAAGGAGCCGGTGGTCTGCAGGTTTTCGAGTTTCAGGTAGACGGGGCCGCCCAGCTTCTTCGAGAGGCTGGGGCTGGCCACGAGGGGAGTGCGCTCGACCTTCCCCTGCAGGCGGCTGCGTGCCTGCAGGACGTCGCGCAGCTCAGGCATTCTGTTGTCGGTGCCGGCTGCCCCGCCGGGACTTCCTCGCGCGGGGCTGCCGGGCCGGGGGCCCTGGTGAAGATCGACCGACCGGGCCATGGTCCTAGCCGGCGGCCTTTCCGGGGGGACGCAGCTTGAAGGAGAGCAGCTTCGGCTCGGTCATCTCCTCGATCGCGAAGCGGACGCCCTCGCGGCCCAGGCCGGAGCCCTTGGGGCCGCCGAAGGGCATGGCGTCGATGCGGTAGTCGCTCGAGTCGCCGACTATCACGCCGCCGTACTCGAGCTGCTCGCCCAGCCAGAAGGCCAGCGACAGGTCATTGGTGAACACGCCCGCCTGCAGGCCAAAGTCGACCGAGTTGGCGATCTCCACCGCCTCGCCGGGCGTGTCGAAGGGGATGATGATACTCACGGGTCCGTAGACCTCCTCGCTGTAGAGGCTCGCCTCCCGGGGCACGCCTGCGAGGAGCGTCGGCAGGTAGTAGGGGCCCTCGCGGCGGCCGCCGGTGAGGAGGGTGGCGCCCCTGGCGAGGGCATCTTCAACCAGCTCCTCCACCTTGCGGGCGGCACCCTCGTCGATCATGGGTCCCATGTCGGTCGCCTCGTCGAGCTTGTCGCCCACCCGGTACCGCTCGGTGCGCTCGATGAGGGCGGCCGTCAGCTTCTCGACGAGCGGCCGCTGCACCAGGATCCGCTGGGCGTGAAGGCAGTTCTGGCCGGCCGCCCAGAAGGCACCGCTCACGATCGAGTCGGCGGCGTCCTCCAGGTCGGCGTCGCCCATGACGAGGACGGGGGCGTTGTTGCCCAGCTCCATCGAGTACTTCTTGAAGCCCCCGTCGCGCATGATCTGCTCGCCAGTGGCGCGGCCGCCCGTGAACGACACCAGTCGTACGCGCGGGTCGCTCACCAGCGTGCGGCCTACGACGCTGCCCGCGCCGGTCACCACCTGCAGTACGTCGCGGGGCACGCCCGCCTCCCACAGCGCCCGGGCCAGGCCAAGCGCGCTCAGTGGCGTCCTGCTGTCCGGCTTCACTACCACGGCGTTGCCGCTGGCGATGGCCGGCCCCACCTTGTGGGCAACCAGGTTCAGCGGGTCGTTGAACGGCGTGATCGCTCCGACGATCCCGATGGGTTCACGCGTCCAGAAACCGCGCCGGTCCTCGCTGCCGGGCGCCTGACTGAAGTCGAGGGTCTCGCCACCCAGCTGCCGCGCCTCCTGGGCAGAGATCCGCAGCGTCTCCACGCACCTGCCCACCTCCTTGCGGGCCTCGCGGATGGTCTTGATGCCTTCGCGGGCGATGGTCTGGGCGAACTGCTCTGCCTCCTCCTCCACCCGGCGGGCCGCCTCGAAGAGCACGCGGGCGCGTTCGTGTGCGGGCGCCCCCCGCCAGGCCCGGCTGCCCTGGACGGCACGGTCGATGGCGGCGGTCATCTCCTGGGCGGTGGCCTCGGGCACCTCGCCCACGAGGCTGCCGTCCTGCGGATCGAGGACCCTGATGGTCTTCTGGCCCCCCGCCGCTTCCCCTGCCAGTCTGGACTCCCGGTCGCTAAGGCGTGTCGTCATGCCGTGCTTACCTCCTTCGGTTCGTCGCCGGCGGCGCGCAGGCCCTGGCGATGGATTTTCAGCAGGTCACCCACCATGGCGTACCCGGTTTCGAGCCGGCCCGCTCCCGGACCGGTGAGGGTCACCTCGCCCAGGTACTCGGTGGTGAAGGTGATCGCGTTGGTGACTCCGTCGATGCTAGCCAGCGGGTGACTCAGGGGGAGACGCTGCGGGGCCACCCGGGCGCGCACCCCGTCACGCCCCGCCTCGACGCCCGCCACCAGCTTCCACACCTGGCCGGCGGCGCGGGCCTCCTCGATGTCGCGGCCGGTCAGGTCGCGAATGCCCGTGCACTCCACGTCGTCGGGCGTAAGCGGCGCGTCGAGCAGCAGGTTCGCGAGTATGGCGGCCTTCGCGCGGGCGTCGGTACCGTCGATGTCGGCGGCCGGGTTGGCCTCGGCGTAACCCAGCTCCTGGGCGCGGCGCAGAGCCTCCCCGAACGGGCTGCCACCGCCCATCTCCGTCAGGATGTAGTTGCTGGTGCCGTTCAGGATCCCCTCGACCCGGGTGATTATCGCGCCCCTGAGCATCTCGGTCGCCAGGGCGAGGGTGGGCGTACCGCTCATGACGGTCGCCTCCATGCCCAGCATCACGCCGTTGTCGCGCGCCAGGCGCTGCAGCTCGGGGAGGTGGAGCGCCACCGGCCCCTTGTTAGAGGTGACGAGGTGCTTGCCGCTGCCAAGCGCCGCGCGGGCGTGGCTTAGCCCCGGCTCGCCGGTCTGCAGGTCGGTGAAGGTCATCTCCAGGACCGCCTCGGCGTTGCTCTCGCGGATGGTGCGCAGCGAGTCCCAGCCGTGCACCGGGGCGGGCACCCGCGCCAGGTCACCCGCCCGCTCGAGCAGAACGGCGGGATCGAGTCCGGCCGGGTCGTGGACGCTGCCCCGCTGCAGGTCGCTCACCGCCACGATGCGCAGGTCGAGGCCAAACTGGCGGCGGTACCAGTCGCCGCTGCGGGCGAGGATGTGAGCGAACCCCTGGCCCACCGTGCCGAAGCCGATGAGCGCGACGCGCATGACCCGCTGCCCGGTCACGGCTCGAACTCGAACTCCGCGGCCGGCTGGACGTCGAAGATCGCGCTGCTCAGATAGTGGTTGAAGCGGCGCAGGTTCCAGGCCATGTGGTAGCGACGCAGCCGCGACACCTCGTTCATGTCGCGCTCCTCGATCGCCTTCGTGATGTCGCGCATCTCCTGCACGGCAATGTCGACCTCCTGTTCGAAATCCATGTCGGGCAGGACCTGCAGGTAGACCCGCGAGGTCTGGTAGAAGAGCCGGTCCATGATCTCCAGGAACGGCCGGTTGCCTATCGCCCGGCCAAACTCCTGCGCGAAATACATGTAGAGGCGGGCCAGCTCCCGGTAATCGAAGCTGCCCTGCAGGGCCTCGGTGGCCCTGGCGAGCTCGAGCATGCGGCCAATGTTCTCGTCGGTAACCCTTCCGGCAGAGAAATCCCCCACCAGCTCCATGAGCTTGAACCGCAGCGCGTAGACCTGCTGCAGGTAGACGAGGTCGATGCTCGTGACGATCGTGCCGACACCGGCGATGCTCTCCACCAGGCCGTCGTACTCGAGACCGTAGAAGACCCGCTTGATCACGGTACGGCTGGTCCCGAACCGTTTCGCGGTGGCGTTCTCGGAGAGTGCGGTACCCGGGGCGTGATCGAGGAGGCATATCTCTTCGCGCAGGACACGCGCGATCTCCTCCACCCCTTCCGCGTCCTGCGCGGTGGGGGGATGTTCAATGACGGGTGCTTCGACCATCGCACCACCTTCCGATCGGGGGCGGGAGTCGTGGCGAGCCTGCCGGCTCGCGGTTTGCGGTCATTGCCTGCGCCGCCTGGCGACAGGTTGAGAAAACGTTGCTTACAGGTTGGATGCAGAGTAGTGGACAGGCGCGCAGCCTGTCAAGGACGAGGCTCCGAACTTTCCCGGAGGGACAACCGTGGCAAGATATCAGTACAAGTGATAACTTCACCAAAAAGGGTTCTCGAAAGGAGACATATGCAAGGTCTAAGACGGACATTTCTACTTCTGGGTCTGCTCCTGGCAGCCGCTTTTGCATCGGCTCAGGAGGAGGACCGCGTTCTGCAGGTGGGCATGGAGGCCGTGGGCACCTTCTCGTGGATCAACTTCGCGATGGAGCATTACGGCTTCGACGAGCAGCTGGGCTTCGATATCGAAACCACCACCTACGCGACCAAGAACGCCAAGCAGCTCGCGCTGCAGGGCGGTGAATCGGATCTCGTGGTCGACGACATCAGCGGTGTCGCGCGCTGGCACGAGCAGGGCCTGAACGTAAAGGGCATCTACCCGTACAGCCTCGCCACCGGCGGCGTCGTCGTTGCGGCCGACAGCGACATCCAGAGCATTGCCGACCTGGAAGGCAAGACCATCGCGGCCACCAACCTGGGTGACAAGAGCCTGCTCATCCTGCGTGCCCTGACCGTCTCCGAGTACGGCTTCGACCCGCAGGAGGACGGCGAGATAGTCGCGGCGGCTCCGCCCCTCATGTCCGAGCTCATCCAGAACGGCGAGGTTGACGCGGTCATCCCGCCCTGGCACTTCGTGGCCCGCATGATCGGCACCGGCGACTTCCGCGAGGTCACCAGCGCCGTCGGCATGCTCGAGGAGCTGGGCGTCTCCACCGACCTGCCCATCCTCATGATCGCCGCGCGCACCGACGTCGACCCGCAGCTCATCACCGACTACCTCACCGCGATGGAGATGACCATCGAGGAGATGCGGAACGACGAGGAGATCTTCCAGCTGATCCTGGACGAGGAGCTTTACTCTCTGCCGGACGAATCGCTCTTCCCCACCGTGGTCGAGCGCTGGGAGTACGGCATTCCCGAGCGCTGGGACCAGGAGGTCATCGACGACCTTGCTGAACTGATTGATGAACTTGTCGAGCTCGCCGGCGGCGAAGTCGTCGGTGTGAGCTCCGGTGACCCCGAAGCGTTCACCGACGAGTACAACCCGGCGCAGTAACGGACTGAACCTGGCAGCCCACAGGGTGCACTGAAGAGGCACCGCCTGCCCGGCTGCCGGGCAAGAAAGACCTCAGGGGCGCTCCTGCACTGTTAGCAGGAGCGCCTTTTCGGTTAACATCGGTAGTGAGGATCGCTTGATTACTACTGCCAATACGCAATCAAGAAATCGAGCCTGGACGGGAACCATCTACCGCATAATCTCAATCCTTTCTCTGCTTGGATTGTGGATAGGGCTGGCCGCCGTGCTGGGCGATGTCGTCCTGCCGGGTCCGCTGGCCACGCTGGAGTTCCTGTGGGGCCAGTACGAGCGCGGCGCCCTGGGCAAGCACCTGGGCATAACCATGTACCGGGTGCTGGTCGCCTTCGGCATCATCATGATCGTAGGCGTCGTCCTGGGCGTGCTGACCGGCATCTCGCGCACCGTCGACAAGCTGCTCGAGGCGTGGATAGTCGTGGGCCTGACCGTTCCCCGGCTCATGCTCTTCGTGGTCGCCTACCTGCTGATAGGCCTCAACGACACCAGCGCGATCATCGCCCTGGTACTGAGCGTGGTGCCCACGGTGATCGTGCAGCTGCGCGAGGGCACCCGGGCGATCGACCGCAAGCTCGTCGAAATGGCCCGCGCCTACCGCCGCTCCAACTGGACGATCGTGCGCCGGGTCGTGTTCCCGCAACTCCTCCCCTACTTCATCGGCACCGCCCGCGGGGCCCTGTCGCTCGCCTGGAAGATGGTCATCCTCGCCGAGCTCGTGGGCCGCACCAGCGGCGTCGGCTACCAGATCAGCTTCTACTTCCAGATGTTCAACATGCGCGGCATCCTCGCCTACGGCATCGCCATGATGGTGATCCTGGCGATCATCGACCTGACCTTCGTGGCCCTCATGCAAAGGTACGGCCTGCGCTGGCGGCGCAGGTCCCGGGGAGACTGATGGCCGGCATAAGGATCGACAACGTCAGCAAGACGTACACTCTGCCGGACGGGTCAACCCGCCGGGCCCTGCAGACCCTCAACCAGGAGATTGGCGACGGCGAGTTCGTGGCGCTCCTGGGCCCCAGCGGCTGCGGCAAGACGACCCTGCTCAACATCATGAGCGGCCTCGACACCGACTTCGAGGGCGACGTCAATTTCACGGGCGCGCAGCCCAACCCGGTGCTGAGCTATATGTTCCAGGAGTCCCGGCTGCTCCCCTGGCTAAGCGTACGCGAGAACCTGCGCTTCGTACTGGACGGGGAGCGACGCGATCAGGACGCGCTGATCAACGACTGGCTAGGCCGCGTGGGCCTCTCGGAAAGCGGCTCCTTCTACCCCGCGCAGCTCTCCGTGGGCATGCAGCAGCGGGTGGCGCTCGCAAGGGCACTCATCAACGAGCCCGAGGTCCTGTTCATGGACGAGCCGCTCAGCTCGCTCGACGAGCTCACCGCCACGCAGATGCGCGACGAACTCCTCTCCCTGTGGCGCCAGCACCGCACCACCGTGGTGCTCGTGACCCACAACCCCATGGAGGCCGTCTACCTCGCCGACCGGGTGCTCATCATGAGTCCGGGCCCAGGCAGAGTAATACGCGACATCGATGTCTCTGCCCGCCTCCCCCGCCCCCGCGACGCCGAAGACACCCGGCTGTGGGAGCTTTCGCGGGAGTGCGTACGCATCCTGCAAGGCAAGGAGTAGCGCCGGCCCACCGTAAGCCGGGGACAGCCGCGGCGCGACTTTCGGGGGTATGGTCCAGGCATAAGACCTGGAAGGAGCCCGAGTTCAGTGAGCCGTGCGTTTGTAAAAGAGGATGCCAGTCAGGAACCGCTGTTCGTCCCCCAGCGTGCGCCGCTGCCGGAGGGTGAGCCGAACCTGGTCACCTCCCGCGGCCTAAGGCTCCTGGAGGAGGAGCTCGCGCAGCTCCAGGAACGCCAGCGCGAACTGGATGCGGCCGGCGACGAGCTGCCCGAGCGCAGCGAGCAGCTGCATGTCGTGAACGAGCAGCTGAGCGACCTGGAGGACCGCCTGGCGACCGCCAAAGTGGTCCCGGTTCCCGACGACCCGCAGCTCGTGCAGGTTGGCGCCACCGTCACCACCCGCGACGAGGAAGGCCGCGAGATGAGCTTCCGGATCGTGGGGGTCGACGAGGCCAACCCGCTGGAAGGCCTCGTCTCATTCGTCGCTCCCACCGCCGCGGCCCTGCTGGGCAGGCGGGTGGGGGAGCAGGCCCGGGCGCAAACCGGCCGGGGCGAGCAGACGCTCGAGATCCTCGCAGTCAGCTACGAGACCGACTGATCCTCCCCCTCCGCCTCGTCGCTCTCGAGCGGCGCGACGTGGAGGCGCAGGATCGCCAGTCCGTCGACCTCCTCGGCGCTTAGTTTCACCCCGTCAACGGCAACCTGATCGCCCACCTCGGGAGCGCGGCCCAGCTGCTCGAGCATCACTCCGGCGATCGTGTTCGACTCCTGCGACTCGATCTCAGTGCCGAGAGCCTCGTTGAAGTGGTAGAGCGACACCGTGCCGGCCACCGAGAAGGAGCCGTCGCCCAGCTCCTCGATTTCCGGCTGGTCGCCAAGATCGGCCTCGTCCTCCACCTCGCCCACGACCTCCTCGAGGAGGTCCTCCAGGGTCACGATGCCGGCCGTGCCGCCATGCTCGTCGATGACGATGGCCAGGTGCACCTGGAGGCGCTTGAAGGCCCCGAGGAGCGCCTCGACGGAGGTGCTCTCGGGCACCCGGGGCGCACGGCGCAGCAGGTTGGCCAGCCGCGTCTGCTGGCCCCGCACTTCCCGTTCGATCAGGTCGCGCACGTGCACCACGCCCACGATGTCGTCGATGTCCTTGCGGTACACGGGGTAGCGCGAGTAGCCGTGCTCGCTCATGAGCTCCAGCACCTCTTCCGGATCGGCGTCCAGCGGTACGGCAATGGTCCGCGTGCGCGGCACCATCACCTCCTGCACCTCCCGTTCGCTGAAGTCGAGGATATTGCGTATGAGCCGCCCCTCCTCCGCACTCACCACGCCCTCCTCGGAGCTCTCCTCGACCAGCTGGAGCAGCTCGGCCGAGGAGTAGAGGCGTGAACTCCCCTCCTGGGCGACACCTATGAGGCGCAGCAGCCCGTTGCCTATCCCGTTGAGCAGCGCTACCAGCGGGTAGGTGATCGTCCCGACGATCCTCATGGGCAGGGAGATGCCCACCGCCACTCGCTCGGGCGACTGGAGCGCCAGAGCTTTGGGGATCATCTCGCCAATCACCACGTGGAAGTAGGTCATGACGAGGACCGCGAGTATCGTGCCGATCGTGTGGGCCGCCCCCGTGCTGAGCCCGAACCACCGCTCCAGCGGCGAGTAGAGCCAGGAGGCGATGGCGGGCTCGCCATACATGCCCAGCCCGATCGTCGCCAGGGTGATGCCCAGCTGTGCGATGGCGATGTAGCGGTCCTGGTTGCGGGGACTGGAGAGGATCCGGGAGACGACGCGGGCGGCCGGGTTGCCCTTGGCCATGGCATCCACCCGGGTCTTGCGGGCGCCTACGATGGCGAACTCGGCCGCCACGAAGAGGCCGTTGAGGATGATCAGGGCAGCTATCACGAGGATGGGTACGACAACGCTACTCATCGTTCACGTCCTGCCCGTTTTCCCTGGGCGCGGTGAGACGCACCCGCGCCACCGCCTGCCCTTCGACCTCGAGCACCTTCAGGCGCACCCCTGCGGCCTCCACCTCGTCGCCCACGCGGGCTTCCCGCTCGAGCAGGTCCATCACCAGCCCGCCCACCGTGTCGACGTTCTCCTCGGGGAGGGTCAGCAGGTAGCGCTCGTTGAGTTCGCTCACCAGCACGTCGCCCCGCACGGAGAGGACGCCCTGCGGGCCCTCCTCGAAGAGCTCCGGCTCCTGATCGAACTCGTCCTGCATCTCGCCAAACAGCTCCTCCAGGATGTCCTCGATGGTGATGATGCCGGCGATGCCCCCGTACTCGTCGAACACGCCGGCGATCGCGGCGTTCTCGCTGCGCATGCGGGCCCATACCTCGGTAACCGTGAGGAACTCGGGCACCACGGGCAGCGGGCGCAGGATCTCCTCCAGGGGCTTCTCTGCCCCTCCCGCGCCATCCTGACCGGCGGACTTCTGCTTCCGGACGAGCTCGAACAGCTCGCGCAGGTGCACGACACCGCGAATGTCGTCGATGCTGTCACCGTAAACCGGGAAGCGGGTGTGCCGTGAGTCGACCAGCTCGCGCAACAGCTCTTCGGGATCGCTGTCGAGCGGGGCAGCGATAACCCGGGTTCGCGGCACCATCACCTGCCGGGCCAGCCGCTCATCCAGGTGGAACACCCGGGTAAGCATCTCCCGCTCCCCGGCGTCGATCAGGCCGCCGTCGGCGCTCTCCTTGAAGATGACCTCGAGCTCGTCGGGGTGGTGGACGTGACTCTCCTCCAGACCCGCCCGGTTGAAGAAACGCTGCAGCAACCAGTGGGCCGATCCGTTCAGGACAGCTATGAGCGGCCTCAGGATGAACAGCGACGCCTGCACCGGCCGGAGCAGAACGGTCGCCACCTGCTCGGGGAAGCGCAGGGCGATCGACTTGGGCAGCAGCTCGCCCAGGATGACCTGGAGGAAGGTGAAGAACAGCAGCAGCCCGGTTACGGACACCGAGGCCGCAACGGTCTCGTCCACACCAAGGCCGGTGAGCCACGGCACGACGACCGGGGTGAACTGCAACTGGGCGTAGTAGCCGACGATGAGCGAGGTGAGCGTGATGCCCACCTGGCAGGCGGCGACGTAACGGTCGAGGAGCTTGCGATCCATCAGGATGGGCAGGAGCGCCCTGGCGAGTGGATTGCCCTGATCGGCAAGCTCCGAGACCCGGGTACGCCGCGCGTTGACGGTTGCGAATTCGCCCGCAACGTAGAGGGCGTTGAGGACGATCATCAGCAGGATGACGAGGAGTGCGACGACTATCACGTGAGTGGTGTCGCCTGCGGTCTCTCGCCGGCCGGCGGGTCAGCTGCAAGCATGCCTGGAGCAGCCGTGGTCAGGTGTTTTTCAGCGGATGGTTGACCGGTTGGCCAACAGGAATAGAGAGGACTGTCAGGGTCTGGATCCATCTGTTGAAACCGAGGATACAGCCTTATGGGCCCAAAGTAGAACCCTTGGGCCACTCTTGCCTATTTCAGCCGCTTCGCCGTTCATATCCTTTTGTCCTGTTTAATGGCCGCCCCGTCATCGTGACAGGACTAAACCTGTACAATTGAACTCACTAAACAGTTGAACAGTCTTTCGACTCGAATGAAGGAGCCGAACAGTGCGACGCCCACGCATGAATGAGATTGACGTCGGGATTATCGAACTCTTGCGCCGTGATGGCCGGATGAGCAACCGGGACATAGCGAGGTCCCTGGAGACGTCTGAGGTTACGGTGCGCAAGAGGTTGCGCAACCTCCTGGAGAACGGGACCCTGCGCGTGACCGCTGACCTGGATGCGCAGGAGGTCGGTTACACCCACGATGTTATCGTCACCCTGAAAGTCGACCCGGCACACGTCGAGGAGGTTGCCGCCGGCCTCGCCAAAATCCCCGAGGTCCGCTACGTTGCCATCACCAGTGGCGCATACGACATCCTCTTCGCCGTACTCGCCAAGGACACGAAGGACGTGCTGTCCTTCCTGATCACCAAGCTCTCCACCTTCGACGGGATCCTCTCCACCAACACCACCTTCACCCTCGAGGTAGTGAAGGAGACGTTCGACTGGCCGCTGGACATCGAGCGGCAGCCGAAGCGCCGGACGAGCAACCGGGGCAGCGCGGCGCACGGCAACGGCAGCACAGGCAGCACAGGCCGGACGGCGGTCGCGGCAGCGGGCGGCAAGAAGAAGAAGTCCTAGGCCAAACCCGTCGCGTCGGGAAAAGAACTGAGTCGCCGTAAAGGCGGCGGGAGCAGACTTGGCTCAGCGCACCTGCCGCATGCGATTCATCAGTAGCGTGGCGATGGGGATGGCGATGAAGGGCAGGACGAAAGCCACGGCGAGATCGGCCGCCATGGGCAGCTGACGAAAGCCCAGAAGGGACCAGCGCATCAGGTCCAGAAGGTAGCTGACCGGGTTGATGTACACCAGAACCCGTAGCCACTCGGGAAGTTGCACCACCCAGCCGCCGCCCAAGGCGTAGATGCCCACGTCGCGCAGCTGCTGGCGCAGGTGCGCCGGAATCTCAAGGAAGCCGACGCCGCCAATGATCCCGCGCAGCGGGAAGATCGAACCCGACAGGAAGTAGAGCGGCTGGATCACCCCGTTGGAGATCGCCCCGAACCCCTCGAAGGTCTTCATCTGCGTCGCGATCATCACCCCGAATGAGGTGAGCAGGGTGCCCATCAGGAACATCACGCCCCACGCGGCGAGCACCCGCGTGACCGTCAGCTCCACGCCGATGAGCGGGGTGAAGAGCAGCGGGATCGAGCCGACCACCACCGAGACGGTGGCGCCGCCCAGGATCTTGCCCAAGGCAATGGAGGTCATGGGCGCCGGTGACACCAGCACCTCCCTCATCACCCCCACCTCCCGGTCCCACACGAGCGCGATGGCACTCTGCAGGGAGGCGAAGAGGACGTTGAGGGTCATGACGCCCGGCAGGATGTACTGCGCGTAGGTGTACCCTTCGATGTCGCGCAGTGCAGCGCCGATCCCGAAGCCGAGGATCACCAGCCACAGGACGGTGCGGGCGAAGCCGCCGAAGAGCTGCGACCTGTCACGCCCCCAGCGCAGGAGTTCACGCCGCCAGAAGAGACCCACGAGCCGCGGCTCGATTGCCGGGCGCGCCACGAAGCGGTGGCGTTCAGCGCCCTTCGCGCCGGCCTGCTGATCCCTGGTTTTCGCGGTGGTCATGAGGTGTGCTCCCCGCCCTGACGGGCGAAGTCGAGCAGACGGTCCCTGGGGCCGGTCTCCTCGTCGCGCAGGGCCTTGCCGGTAAGTTCGAGGAAGACCTCCTCCAGGGAGGCGTCTCCGGCCACGCCTGCCTGCTCGCGCAGCTGCGCCGGGGTGCCCAGCGCCTGCAGTCGGCCGTCGTCGATGATGCCGACGCGGTCGCACGACTCGGCCTCGGCCAGATTATGGGTGGTCATCAGCACGGTGATGCCGCGCTTGCGCAGGCGGGCGATATCCTCCCACAGGTGACGGCGCCCCTGCGGGTCGAGACCCACCGTAGGCTCGTCCAGGAAAAGGATCTTCGGCTCGTGCATCAGGGCCCTGGCCAGCTCCAGGCGGCGCTTCATGCCGCCCGAGTAACTCCGCACCACACGGTTGGCGGCCTCCTCCAGCGAGGCCCACTGCAGCGCGCTCTCGACCACTTCCTTTTCCCGGCGCCTGGGGATGGCGTAGAGGGCTGCGTGGATGGCGAGGTTTTCTCTGCCTGTAAGGCGGGTATCGAGGGCCGGTTCCTGGAACACCATCCCGATTACCGACCTGACAGCCCGGGACTGCCTGACGACATCGAATCCACCCACCGTGGCCGTGCCGCCCGAGGGCGGCAGCATGGTGGTGAGCATGTGCATGGTGGTGGACTTGCCCGCACCGTTAGGGCCAAGGAGGGCGAAAAACTCGCCCTCCCCGACCGTGAACGAGAGCTCGGTTACGGCCTGCACATCGCCGTAGTTGCGGCTCAAGCTCTCGCACGCAATAGCTGTCATGCACCCATTACAACCCGAATGGAGCCCCCGCAGTTGTAAGCGCCTCAACGAGGCTCTCGCAGGCTTCGGCAGCCTGGGCATCGCCCAGGTCGGCCGAGCGGGGTACCAGCTCGCCCAGCAGCTCATCGATCTCTTCCGTCGCTTCCGGAGCGAACAGTCCCAGGGTGCCCTCAAGGTACTCGTCGAAGGCGAAGTACACCCAGGCCATGCGGGCATCGCCGCGCAAGGTGTCACCGGCGCCGTACGCTGCGCAACCTTCGGTGGCGACATCGCGGGTGTTACCGAGGAGGCCGCCCAGGTCGCGGTCCGGGAACAGCCAGGCGCCCGTGACGTCCTCGAGGAAACCGGTGATGTGCACGGCTGCGCCCTCGCCCTCCTCCGGGTCGGCTCCGGCCATGTCCGGCGGGAGCGGGCCCTCGAAGAGCGCGTGCAGCTCACCCAGCTGGTCCTCGATCTCGAACACCTGGTTCTCGTTGGCCAGCGGCCTGATGCCGTCCCAGATCTCCCAGGCGCGCGGCATGAGCGCCCAGGCGACCGTGAAGGCCGCGATCTCACCTTCGGCGGCCTCCTCCCAGCCCTCGGCAGCGCCGTTCTCGGAGATGAGCATCAGGGAGAGAACCGCACCGGCCACGGCGGGATCTTCGAGGCGCGGGGTGGAGACGGTGTCGCGCACCTCGCGGGCCACGGTCAGGGCCTCCTGAATGGCCTCCCCGGAGTAGTCGGACTCCTCCACCGCCGTGAAGGCTTCGCGGGCCTCTTCGAGCAGCGCGTCGTTCTCGCCCGCCAGGGCCGCCGCGAAGCGGACCAGCTCCAGGTCGAGGTCCTCTACGGCCTCTTCGACGTCGTCCGCGTCGGCGCCCTCGTCGATCAGGGCCTGGGCGGCCTCGAGGCGGGCAACCGCCAGTTCGGCGCCAAAGGCGGCCTGGATGGAGAGGGGGTCATCCTCGAAGGGGCGAATGTCGTACTGGGCAATCCCGGCCCCCAGGAAGAGGACAGCGGCGAGTGAAACGAAGAGGGTGCTCAGGCGCCTCACTGCGGGTCCTCCGTGCCTTCGGGAATGCTGCCGATCACGACTGAGTGGGCACCGCGGCCCACGGCGACGTTGTCAACGACGCACAGGCACTCGGTGTCGATGACCGTGGTGCTGTCGGAGAGGCCGTTGGCCGTGTAGACGAAGCGACCGTCGGGCGAGACGGCGACGTCCCAGGGGCGGCGGCCCATCTGCTCGCTGATGACGGCGATGGTCTCCTCGGTGGCGGTGTCGATGACGTAGATGGAGCTGGTGCCGCCGCCGGCCACGTAGAGGCGGGTGCCGTCGGGGGAGAGGTCCATGCCGACCGGCCTGGAGTCGAGGCCCAGCGAGATGGTGCTGGTCACCTGGCGGGTTTCGGCGTCGATGACGGAGATGGTCCCGCCGATTTCGGCAGAGACGTACGCCTTGCTGCTGTCGTGCGCGAACTCGACCACGCGCGGCCGGTTGCCGACGAGGACGTGCTGGACGACCTCGAGGTTCTCGGCGTCGATGATTGCGGTGGTGTGGGTGGTCTCGGCCGTGATGTAGGCCCAGCGCCCGTCGGGGCTGGCGTCCACACCCTCGGGTTCGATGCCGACGGTGAAGATTTCCAGCTGCTCGCCGGTCTCGGCGTCGTAAACCGCACCCTGGCCAATCGCCTCAAGCGCAGCCCATACGCGACCGCCATCGGGAGAGACTGCGACGCGCTCGGGGTTGCCGCCCGCCTCGATCTCGGTGACGATTTCGTGGGTGATGACGTCGATGACGGTGATGAGGTCCTCAGGGGTCTGCTGTGTGGGCAGGAAGTCGCTGATGGACACGTAGATGAAACGGCCATCGGGGCTCACGTCCATGCCGCGCGGCCTGACCTCGCCGGGCCGGCCGGAGATCTCGATGGTGTCGATCACTTCGTTGTCCGAGTTGAGTACGGTGATGTTGGCGCCGTACTCGTT
>CALKAI010000057.1 GCA_937983275.1 uncultured Trueperaceae bacterium
CCTCTGAATAAGGAAATTGTGGAATCTTGCATCGCGTTCAGGATTCCACAATTGATCTTTTCGAAGGTCGCACTCCTCTCCAGGGCGACTTTCCTTTAGACCGTTCAGAATTCCAGAAAACGCTATTTTAGACACCCATGCCCTCCTCTAGGCACGAACCTCTGGAACCACCCGGCGCATTCGATTTGAATGTCGGCAGGGAGGCGTACGGTGGCCAGAAAGTACCATTCGCTGGTGGGAGCCCGGCGGCGCTCCCGAATTGTTACGGAAGCCCTCAAATTCTTCGCGGCAAGGGGCATCAAAGAGACATCGCTGCAGCAGATCGCTAATGCTGCAGGCGTGAGCCCGCAGATTATCATCTACTACTTCGGGTCGAAACAAGGCTTGTTGGATGTCTGTGACAATGTGGCTGCCGCCAAGCTGGACGTCCTCTTACGCATTGATCTATCCAAAGGCCTGCGGATGTCCTTCAATCCTTCCTCGGCCGGACAGCGTCCGCTCCTGGCCTACCTGGCGCTCAGACTGCCCGAGGGCTCACCCACCATCAACAAAGCTTTAGACAAGTTCGTACGACACGTGGCAAAAGAGTACGCGCGGGCATCCAACCCGGGCGCCAGCAATCCGCTGCCGCTCGAAAGTCACCATGCCACGGCCAAGGCAATAGTCATGGTCATGCTGGGCCAACTGGTCCTGTACAAGCAAATAATTCGCTCCGTGGGGATCAACCTCACCAGATCGAAGAAGAGCAACCGATATATGAGACACATCGTCCGCTCCCTGCAGACCCCCATTACAAGCGAAAAGACCGGGCGCCCCCGCTACCCGGTCTCTTCTTCAGGTTCCGCTGCCCCCTGATGCTTCATAGGATACGGGTAGCAGAGGAATTGCGATAGACACCCCAATCCCATCCGGGTGGTGACAAATCGACTACCACCCGCCACTGGAATCTCATGAACGTCAGTAGGGCCTCTCACAATCGCTGCCCAGCGCGGGAAAACTCTCGCACGGGCACGCGCTTGAGCCCCAGCCCAAGCCTGACCTACGCCTCGAGCTGCGCCACCAGCGCCGGCAGCCGGATCGTGAAGATGCTCCCCTGCCCCAGGCTCGAGGCGACCGACAGCTGACCGTCGTGGCGCTGGACGATATTGCGGGCGACGGTGAGCCCCACACCCAGGCCCTCCCCCGCCGATCCGCTCACGTAGCGCTCGAAAATCCGTTCCTGGCGCGCCTGGTCTATGCCCTGGCCCTCGTCGCGAACCGCCAGCTCCACGCTCTCGCCCACCTCGCGCACCTCGATGACCACGCCCTTGCCCTTGCTCGCCTGCAAGGCGTTACGCACCAGGTTGCGCACGACCTGGGTGAGCCGCTCGCTGCTGCCCAGGACCTCGGCCCCCGGCTTGCCGACGAGGTGGACGCCTGGGTATTGGCGGGCTATGTTCTCTGCCACATCGAACAGGTCCAGGGCCCGCATCTCCAGGGGAAGCTCCAGCTCGCCGCGCGCGAGCGTGAGCAGGTCCTGCGAGGTGTAGAGGAGCTCGTTCGCGGCGTCCCGGGCGGCCAGCAGGCGCGGGTCGTTGCTCTCCTGCGCCAGCGCCGTGAGGCGGCCGGCGACGACGGAGATGGGGGCGGCGAGCTCGTGGGCGACCTCGGCCAGGGCGTCCCGTTCCGACTGCTGCCGCTCGCGGATCGCGTCGATGGCGCGGTTCAGCGCGCTCGCCACGCGCTGCACCTCATCGTCCGGGCCCTCCACCGGCGTCATCACCGGGTTCGCCGGGTCGAGGCCGCTGGCCTCCTGGGCCAGCTCCTGCAACGGCGTGAGGGCGCGGCGCAGCAGCCGCAGGCTCAGCAGCAGCGCCAGCAGGGCGATGGAGACGCCACTCGCCACCAGGCTGCGCACCAGCACCGTCCGAGCCTGCGCCACCCCGCCCGCGTCGTAGGCGATCCTGATCGTGCCGATGCGCGCGCCGCCGGGAGTGATCCAGGGGACCGCCCCGGCCATCACCGTGCGGCCCTCGAACTGCACCAGCGTAGGCTCGGCGAACAGCGGGATCGCGGTCAGGGCGTCGGCGGGCACCTGGACGATGCCGACCTGGTCGACGAACTGGAGGTCGGCTCCGCCTGCCGGGGCGCTGAACTCCACGCCCACAACCGAAGCCTCCACCAGTGACTGCACGGCCTCAAGGTCACGCTCCAGCAACTCCTCGAGCTGCTGGTACTGCAGCCGCTCGAAGAGGACGACCGCGAGCACCCCGAACGCGAAGATCGAAACGAGCAGAGTTGCGGTGACGAGGAGGCTAAGCCTGAAGCGCAACATCGACGCTCACTTGACCAGGTACCCCTTGCCCCGCACCGTCTTGATGGCGTCCTTGATGCCGAGGGAGGCGAGCCGCTTGCGCAGGTTGTGGACAAACACCTCGATCGTGTTCGAGCCCGGCTGCTGGTCGTCGTAGAGGTGGCGCACCAGCTCCTCCTTCGAGTAGAGGCGGCCCCGGTTCGCGACCAGCGTCTCGAACAGCCGGTACTCCAGCTCCGGCAGGACGACGATGCTGCCGTTCAGCGAAAGCGAGTTGGAGTTCGGGTCCAGCCTGGCGTCCCCGTAGCGGAGCTCCGTCGCCAGCCGTTCCCGCTCCCGCAGGCGCGCGTGCACCCGCGCGGCCAGCTCGTGCATGCTGAACGGCTTCGTCAGGTAATCGCCCGCGCCTGCGTAGAGGCCCTCGACGCGGCTGTCCACGTCCCCCCGCGCGGTGAGGATGAGGATGCTCGCATCGCAGCTCTCCCGCAGGAGCTGGGCTACCTCCAGTCCGTCGATGTCAGGGAGGTTGAGGTCGAGGATGATGAGGTCGAAACGCTGGTCCTGGGCCAGGAAGAGCGCCTCGCCGCCAGTGGTCACCGAGCTCACCCGGTAACCGAGCTGACCGAACTGCTCCTCCAGCAGGTTGACCAGACTATGGTCGTCCTCGACGACCAGCAACCGCCCCGTTTGCTGTCTCATTCCCACAAGGATAACTCGTCGCGCTGGAAGTTCTCTATCGCCCCGGGCCGCGTCCCGGAGGCGGGCCGTTACCCCGGTTCCCCGGCGGGCCGCCCCGATCACCGGGAGGACCGCCCCGGTCGTCAGGTGGGCCGCCACGGCCTTCGGGCGGGCCGCGCCGTTCGCTCGGGTGCTGGGTCTCCCGGTCGTCCTCGGCCTCCTGGCCTTCTCTGGCCTCTGCGTCCGGGCT
>CALKAI010000058.1 GCA_937983275.1 uncultured Trueperaceae bacterium
GCCCGCCAGGGGGAGCAGGTGGCCGCAGGCGATCCGGTCGTGCAGATCGACGACACCAACCTGCAGACCCAGGTCGAGAACGCCCGCGTGGCGGTCGAGACTGCCAGGGTGAGCCTTCAGGCCGCCGAAAGGGCCAGCGGCGAGGGCAGCACCCAGGCACAGGTGGGACTGGAGGCAGCGCGGGCGAACCTCGAGATGCTGCAAACCCAGTACCAGCAGGCGCAGCAGCTCTTCGACCTGGGCGCCGTCTCCCGGAACGACCTCGAGGGCCTGGAGGTGCAGCTGGCACAGGCCCGCAGCAGCTTCCAGCAGGCGCAGGATGCGTACTCGCGCAGCCAGCGGGCGGGGGACGAGGACCTGGAGCTGCAGCGGCTGCAGCTAAGGCAGGCCCAGCTGCAGCTGGAGCAGGCGCAAAGTGCAGTCGAGGACGCCACCATCCGCGCGCCCTTCAGCGGGACGGTCGCCAACCTGCTGGTCGAAGTGGGCGAGTTCATCGGCGCCGGCTCGCCAGCCTTCCGCCTGATCTCCGACGAGGAGCAGCGGGCGCGCTTCTCGGTGCCGCCCGGTGACGCGCAGCCGCTCATCGAGCAGGGCCTGATCCACATCCCGTACGGCGGGCTCTGGTACGCGGCGCAGATCCTGACCTCCTCGGCCGTACCCGGTGAAACACGGCTGGTCGAGCTCACCGCCAGCATCTACCCCAGCGAGAGCCGCATCCCCAACGGCGTGGTCACCGAGCTCAGCTACGAGGTGGTGCTGGGCGAGGGCATAATCGTGCCCTCCGGTGCGGTGAGGACGCGCGGCGGGTCCACATATGTGGTGGTCGTGGAGAACGGCGTCGCCAGGGAGCGGCAGGTTTCGATCCGGGCAGAGTCAGGCGGCCAGGTCGCCCTGGGCGGCCTCGAAGCCGGCGAGCTCGTCGTCTACCCGCTGCCGGCCGACCTGTTCGACGGTGCGCGCGTTGAGGTGATTGGAGAGGCCGCACTCCGTTGATTCGCCTCATCCGCTTCTTCGTCGACAACTACGTCCTCACCTTCAGCGCCTTCGGTGCGCTGATGCTCTTCGGGGTCATCAGCATCCTCAACATCGGCGTGGACCTGCTGCCGCCCATCGAGGTGCCCATCGTGGCCGTGAGCACGACCTACCCGGGGGCGGGCCCCGAAGAGATTAGCCGGCAGGTGTCGGAGCCGATTGAAGGGGCGCTGAATACTCTGCCTGGGATTACCAGCGTGAGCAGCGTTTCGAGCGAGGGGATCAGCTTCGTCATCGCCCAGTTCGAGGCCGACCTCGACGTGGATCAGGCCGCTATCGACGTGAGCCAGAGGGTGAACGGGGTGGTGGGGCAACTGCCCTCGGACGCCTCGCACCCGGCCGTGCAGAAGTTCGACCCGGCCGACGAACCGATCCTCTACGTCGCCCTCGCCGCCCCCGGTTTCGACCTCACCGGGGTCCAGGCCTTCGCCGAGGACGAGCTGGCGCCCTACATGCAGCGCGTGCAGGGCGTGGCCGACGTCTCGGTGGTAGGCCCGGCCGCCCGCGAGATCCAGGTGCTGCTCGACCCGGGCCAGCTGATCCTCTACGGACTCACTCCCACGCAGGTGGTGAACGCCATCCAGGCCAGCGCCCTGGATGTCCCGGCGGGCAGCGTCACGCTCGACAGCTCGCGCGTACTCCTGACCGGCCGCTC
>CALKAI010000059.1 GCA_937983275.1 uncultured Trueperaceae bacterium
ATCGGCCATGGCCGTCTGGCCTGTCGACAGTCCGGCGTTCCCGGTGCTGCTGCTCTTGCTGGCGCTCTACTTCGCTGGCGTCTCGCGCGCCTGGTTGCAGGCCGGGTTCGGCAAGGGGATAAGCGTCCGCCAGGCGCTCTCGTTCGTCGCGGGCACGACGGTGATGGGTGCTGCCCTGCTCTCGCCCATCGAAACGCTGTCGGGACTGCTGTTCTCGGCCCATATGCTGCAGCACGTGCTGCTAATGCTGGTCGCGGCGCCGCTGCTGGTCCTGGGCGCTCCCGGTCTTGCCTATCTGTGGCTGCTGCCGGTGGAACAGCGTCGCGGGGCGATGAGGCTGGGCAAGCGTGCGGTCCGGCCGCTGCGGGGCCTACTGAGCCCAGCGGGCGCCACGCTCCTGTTCGCACTGGTCACCTGGCTGTGGCACCTGCCCACCCTCTATCAGGCCGCCCTGCAGAACGAACTCCTCCATCTGATCGAGCACTTTTCGTTCGTTGCCGCCGCGGCGCTCTTCTGGAATGCGGTCCTGCGCCCATTCGGCGGGGCCGGGGAGGGCGGTTATGTAGCGCCGCTCCTACTGTTCGTTACCGCGGCGCACGGCTCGGCGCTGGGCCTGCTCATCACGGTGTCGGGCAGCAGCTGGTACGGGCACTACGACCGGGTCGCGCAGGCCGCGGGCTTCTCGGCCCTGGAGGATCAGCAGCTCGCCGGGCTCATCATGTGGGTGCCGCCCGGCGGCATCTACCTCCTGGTGGCGCTCTGGGCGTTCTACCGGGCTATGAGCGGCACCGACCGGCGCCGTGGGGGCCTGCGCGCGGGGCGTAGCCGGCTGCCGATCCTGCTGGTTCCCGCGCTGCTCGCCTTGCTTGGCAGTAGTTACGGTCTGGCCCAGCATGGTCTGGCGCCCGTGGGTCCGGGAGCGCGCGGCATCCTGCTGCTCTTCTGGGTAATGCTCATCATCGCGCTGGCTGTGTGCGTTCTCGTATTCGTGCTCCTCTACTTTGCCGTGCGCGGCGGCCGCAACCCGGGGGCCCGGGGCTGGGAAGACACCAGCAGGCAAAGCAAGCCGGTGAAAGGCCGTACAGGCCGGCTCCCCCTGGGCGGGGGACCGTTCGTCGTGCTGGGCGGGATAGTCCTGCCCCTGGTCGTGCTCGTGCCGCTGCTCATCTGGACGCTCGACCTGAGCGCCAACCTCGTGGCGCCGGCCGAGGATCACGTTGTGATCGAGATAGAGGGTTACCAGTGGTGGTGGGCGGTCCGCTACCCGGATTACGGGATCGTCGACGCCAACCAGATCCGCATCCCGGTCGATACCCCGGTGCAACTCGTGCTTACCTCGGCCGATGTCATCCACAGCTTCTGGGCTCCCGGTCTCGCCGGCAAGATGGATCTGGTCCCCGGCAACACCAACCATCTGTGGATCGAGGCCAACGAGACGGGCGTGTATACCGCCGTGTGCGCCGAGTATTGCGGCACCCAGCATGCCAACATGCGCATGCTCATCATCGCGGAACCGCGGGAAAGCTTCGAGGAGTGGATGAGCGAGCGGCAGGAGCCCTCCGGGCCACCTGTCGACGAGCTGGCGCGTCAGGGCCGCGAGGTCTTCATGAACTCGCCCTGCATCGGCTGCCACACGATCCGCGGCACCGAAGCCCAGGGGGTAAGCGGTCCCGATCTCACCCATCTCGCCAGCAGGCTCACCCTGGGCGCGGGCACGGTCGCCAATAACCGCGGCAACCTGGGCGGCTGGGTTTCCAACTCGCAGGGTCTGAAACCCGGCAATCTCATGCCTCCCATGAACCTCGAATCCGAGGACCTGCTCGCACTGCTCGCCTACCTGGAGACCCTCGAATGACGATGACCCGCGACCGGCGACGTGAGCTGCTTGACGAGAAGTGGTCGCCACCGAAGAACCCGATACTGCGCATCCTTGCGCCCGTCAACAACAAGATCGTCGGGATCCGCTTCATGGTCACGGCATTCATCTTCCTGCTGCTGGCTGGTCTCGAAGCCACCGTGATGCGCACCCAGCTGGCCATCCCCGAGAACACCTTCCTCGACCCGGACCTCTACAACCAGCTATTCACCATGCACGGCTCGACGATGATGTTCCTCTTCATCATCCCCTTCCTCGAGGGCCTGGCCATCTACGTCGTGCCAGCGATGATCGGGGCCCGGGACATGACCTACCCCAGGCTAAGCGCCTGGGGCTACTGGATCTACCTGCTGGGCGGGTTGATGTTCTACGCCTCCTTCTTCGTCGGCTCGGTCCCCGACGCCGGCTGGTTCTCGTATGCGCCACTGTCCGGGCCCGAGTACTCCGACATCTCCCAGGACTTCTGGCTGCTCGGTCTCAGCATGGTCGAACTCTCCGGGATTGCTGCAGGGATCGAACTGATCACGACCATCCTCAAGCTGCGCTCCCCGGGGATGTCGATCACCCGCATGCCCATCTTCGTGTGGGCAATGCTCGTCACGGCGTTCATGATGATGTTCGCCTTCACGGTCCTGCTGGTGGCGACCCTGCTGCTGGAGCTGGAACGCGGCTTCGGCTTCCACTTCTTCAACCCGGACACCGGCGGCAGCCCGCTGCTCTGGCAGCACCTCTTCTGGATCTTCGGGCACCCCGAGGTCTACATCATGTTCATCCCGGGCACGGGGATCATCTCGACTCTCGTCCCGGTATTCGCCCGCCGGGGGCTGGTCGCCTACCGCCTGGTGATCCTGGCGCTGCTCGTCACCGGTTTCGTCAGCTTTGGCCTGTGGGCGCACCACATGTTCACATCAGGGCTGCCCGACCTCGCCCTGGCCTTCTTCACGGCATCGAGTTTCATCATCGCCCTGGCAACCGGCACGCAGATCTTCTCCTGGATCGCCACCCTGTGGGGCCGGCGGCCCCTCTTCACGGTGCCGATGCTCTACGTCATCGGATTCTTCATCGTCTTCATGCTGGGGGGCGTCACCGGCGTGATGGTGGCGGCGGTGCCGTTCGACCTGTTGGCCCACGACTCCTACTTCGTGGTGGCCCACTTCCACTACGTAATCGTTGGTGGCGTCGTGCTGCCCGCACTGGGCGCGATCCACTACTGGCTCCCCAAGATGAGCGGCCGGATGATGAGCGAACGCCTGGGGAAGGTCGCCTTCTGGGTGATCTTCATCTCGTTCAACGTCACCTTCTTCCCCATGCACATCGCCGGCCTCATCGGCATGCCCCGCCGGGTCTACACCTTCCAGGAGGAGGTGGGACTGAGCGGCTACAACCTCGTCTCGACCAGCGGCTCCTACGTGCTCGCCCTGGGCTTCCTGCTGTTCGTCATCAACGTCATCCGGAGCCTGCTCAATGGGCCCAAGGCACCCGACAACCCGTGGGGTGCCGGAACGCTCGATTGGGCCGGGGATTCGCCCATGCCCAGTTACTCGGTCGCAAAACCGTATGTCGTCAAGTCGTGCTACCCACTCTGGTATGAGGATGAGACCCGCGAGCCGGACGAGGAGGAGCTGCAGGCAGCCTCGGCCGCCCTGGACCTGGCGCCGGTGGAGTGGCGGGCCGGCCTGATCACCAGCTCCTATGGCGGCGAGGTGCGGGGGGTGATCTTCTACCCGACGCCTACCCTCGCGCCGCTCTTCTCGGCGATCGGCGTGTTCCTGCTCTTCCTGTCGGTTCTGATCAAGAGCATCTGGGTGGCTGCAGCCGGCTTCGTAGTGGGTGTGATCGCCACCGCCGTGTGGTTGTGGCCCGGGCCAAAGGAGCGGCGCTTCGTGCGGATGAGCAACACCTTCCTCGATCCCGAGGGCCGCCGGCGCTGGCCCGGCAATGACGAGGTGGGCACCATGGGGGTAGCGCTGCTCGCCACGGTGGCCGGCACCGTCCAGGTCGTGCTCCTCTTCAGCTACCTCTACCTGACGGGCTTCTCGGGCCCCGACGAGGGGCCGGACTGGCTGCTGCCGGCTATTGCCACGGGAGTCCTGGCCGCAAGCGGTATCTTCTCGCTGCTGGCCAACCGGGATGCACACGCCGAACGGCGGCGCGTACTGCCGCTGCTGGGCGTCTCGGTCCTCGCCGGCGCCGGCTACCTGGCGCTGCAGGTGCTGTCGCTGCTGCAGCTGGAGTTCACGCCGCAGGTGGACGCGTACTCCTCGGCCTTCTGGGTGGTTAATGCATTCGCACTCTTCCTGGTCCTGGTCGGCATCGTGCTCAAGCTCGTCACGCTGGGCCGGGTACGCACGGGCATCCTCGATCACACTACTGCTCCGCTGCTCAACTCCGTCATCTTCTGGGCGGTGACGGTTGGTGTCGTGATCGTGTCGTTCCTGGTGCTTTACGTGATTCCGCTGCTGTGAGGGGGTGAAGGGGTTGAGAGGCACGCCGACAGCCAGCAAGGAGAGGGCTCTTTCCAACGCGCCGATCTGGGGAAGCCTGCTCCTGAGCGCCGGCGCCTGGAGCATCCACTTCGTGGGAGGCTACTTCGCCGCCGAGCTGGTGTGCGAACAGCTCGCACTCTTCGGAAGGGGCGAGGCGCCGCCCAACACGGCGTTCAGGCTCATCCTGGTAGTCGTCAGCGCGGTGTTCGCACTCATCGCCCTGCTCGCCGGTGGTTACGCCTGGAGCAAGCGCTACTCCTTCACCCGGCGCGGTCCCGGGGCTTCCCGGGCGGCCGGCCTGCCCGACATCATGGCGGCGCTCTCGGTGTTCTTCGCCGTGCTCATCGTGGTGGAAGCGGTTCCACTCTTCATGATCGCCTGCGGGGGCGGGTGACGTGGCCCGCATCCTCATCCCGCTCCTGCTGGTGGTGCTCCTCGTGCCTATCGGCGCGCTCATCACCGTCGACAGGACCCGCAGCGAGGTGGGCCTCGATCAGACGATCGAGGGTGCCGACCCTGCGTTTGGCCGCAGCAGATTCGTCAAGTACGGGTGCGGCGGCTGCCACGAGATCAACGGGGTGAGCAAGGCCACCGGCAAGGTGGGACCCAACCTGGACAACTTCGGCAATCGTACGGTGATCGCCGGCGTGCTGCCCAATACGTCCGAAAACCTCACCCATTGGATCCGCTACCCCCAGGAGGTGAAGCCCGGCAACGCGATGCCCAACCTGGGTGTAACCGAGGACGACGCGCGCGCGATGGCTGCCTACCTCTACCAGCTGGCGAGAAACTGACCTCAGTGCCGCCCGGCGGTCGGAACCCGGGCACTGACACAGCAATACGGGCCGCCAGACAAGAGAATGGGGCCAGGGGGTAACGGATGAGCACTATCGTCGGAATGTTTGATGACCATCAGCAGGCGCAGCAGGTGATCAACGAGCTGGACGGCCTGGGCCTCGAAGAGGGCAGCATCCACGTACTGACCCGGGAGGGCGTGGAGAGCGGCGGCACGTTCCTGAGCAGCATCGCCCGGGCGGTCAGGCCCGGGTCGGGCGAACTTTCCAGCGAACTCATCAGGCTGGGCCTGAACCGCCAGGAGGCAGAGTACTACGAAGAGGAACTCGATCCCGAAGGGGTCGTGGTGCTCGTGCAGGCGCAGGGGGAGCAGGGCGACCGCGCCATGGAGATACTCCGCAAGGCACACGGAACCGTCCGCAACGACTAGACGGACACGGCCAGCTGCGCCTCCAGCGGGTTGTGGTCGCTGGCCAGGGTGTGCTCGGCAACTACCCTGGCGGAGACGATCCCGTCACCTGAACTGACGAACACATAGTCGAGGGTGCGCGCCAGGAAGTCCTCCTCGTGCAGTTCAGGATCGCCTGAGGGGAACGTGATCCGCTCCTCCTCGGGCAGGTGACCCAACGAATCGCACATCCGGTCGCACAGGTAGAGGATCTCCGGGTCGTCCGGGCGCCCGTTCAGGTCACCCATGAGCACCACCGGCTCCGCCGAGGCGTCAGCGATCCCGACCAGCTGCTCGGTCTGGCGTAGCCGCTGCTCGCGCGTGAGGCCCAGGTGCGTAACGAGGAGGCGCACCCGCGGTTCATGCAGCCGCGCGCACAGCGCCACCCGCGGCTCGCGCTCCCCCGGGGTCGCGTCCTTGCCGGTGGGCACCCACAGGGGGACGACCTCCGTCGACTCGAGTGGATGGCGGCTTAGGAGGGCGACGCCGTACTCCCCGCCCCCCTCCCAGGGGGTGGCCGGCCCGAACTGGTAGTAGGGCATCCCCAGCCGCCGCGCGAGCAGCGCGGTCTGGTCCTCGCCGCGCGACCGCCGCGTGCCTCGGTCCACCTCCTGGAGGCCAATGACATCGGCCTCCAGCGGCTCCAGCACCCGGACGATGGCGTCCAGCCCGTCCGGGTGATAGATGCCCGACTTGATGTTGTAGGTAACGACCTTCAGAGACTCCAGAGACACCGCACCACTGATGGTAGGCCAGGCGCCCCGGGCAGCAAAGTTGGCCGCCACCGATTCCCGGCCGCCGGATCAGCGGCAGGGACGCCTGCCTGTGCCTAGCGCGTAAGCTTCTCGATCAGGAAGTCGCCCGTCATGCGCCACCACTTGAGGCCCGCCTCGCGGCTGGCCGGGCCGTGGCCGCTCTCCTCGTCGACGTAATACTCGACCTCGCGGCCCAGTTCGCGCAGGCGTTCGACCATCTGGTCGCTCTCGGCCTGCACCACCCGCGGGTCGTTGGCGCCCTGGATGACCAGGAGCGGCGCGCGGATGTTGTCGACGTAGGTGATGGGCGAGCGCTCGATCAGCAGGTCGCGGTCCTCCTCGGCGTCACCGACCCACTCCTTCAGGACGGAGCGCCAGTGCGGCGGGACGCTCGCTACGAAAGTAATGAGGTTCGAGGGGCCCACCACGTCGACACCGGCTGCCCAATACTCGGGCAGGCGGCTCAGGGCCGAGAGTGTCGCGAACCCACCGAACGACCCCCCGAACACGCCCAGGCGGTCCGGGGCGACCCAGTCGAGGGTGCGCAGGTACTCGGCGGCATGCCGGATGTCCTCCAGCTCGGCGCCGCCCCAGTCACGGTAGATGAGCCGCTGGTAGCTGAGCCCGTAACCGGTGGAACCACGGATGTTGGGCGCCAGGATGCCGATGCCGCGACTCAGCAGATACTGGTAGAGGCCCGAGTAGGCGTAGCTGGGGCGCTCCTGGGCCTCCGGGCCGCCGTGGATGGAGACGACCACCGGGAAGGGCCCGTCGCCGCGCGGCCGGAACAGCCAGGCGGGCACATCCCGGTCGAACGACGGGAAGTGCACCAGCTCGGGTTCGATCATCTGCTGCGCGGGGATGCCGCCCAGCATGCTCTGCTCGCGCGCCTGCAGCTCGCCGGTTTCAATGTCCAGCTCGTAGATGTTGGCGGCCTCGCCGGAGCGGGCGAAGACCATCGCCACGCGCCGCTCGGAGGGGTGGAGGGAGAGCGAGGTGATCTCGCCGGATGGCAGCTCGCGAACCGGGATCTCGCTGCCGGTCTCCATGTCGTACGCCTGCAGACCGCTGGCGCCATCCAGGTTGATGGCGGCGACGGTAGTGCGGCCATCCCTGGACAGGCGAAAGCCCTCCACCTCACGGTCGGGCGCGTGGATGTAGCTCCAGTCGTCCTTCTCCAGCGAGTAGAAGCCCAGCGCCATGAACTCGCGGTTCAGGTTGCTGAGCAGGTAGAAGCCGCTGCTGTCCAGCGCCCAGGCCATGGGCGGGAAGTTCGCTTCCCCCTCGTGGCGGGTGAGCAGCCGCGCCTCGCGCGTCTCCAGGTCGAGCAGGTGGAGGCGCTGGTTGGTGTTGCCGAGGAACTCGACGATGGTCAGGTGGCGCCCGTCGGGTGATACTTCGCCCGCGTAGTACTGGCCGCCGGTCATGAGCCTGTCGACCTCGCCCGTTGCCACGTCGATGAGTTGCGGGTCCATCTCCGTCGGCTCCCGGTCGTTGCCGGTCACGACGAGCTTGCGGCCGTCGGGCGTCCAGCCCGATATCCCGTACTGCACCGCCTCGGCGTCGGTCAGCTGGACCGGCCAGCCGCCCTGCGCGTCGATCACGAACACCTGATCCATCTCGTCGCCGTGGTTGTCGGCGGTAAAGGCGAGCTGGCGGCCGTCGGGCGACCAGTGGAAGTCGGTAACCCGGCTGTTCTGGAAGGTGGTCACCTGCCTGGCGAAGCCGCCGCCGGCCGGCATCACCCAGATGTTGTGAAAGCCGGTGGTGTTGGCGGTGTAGGCCATCTCCGTGCCGTCGGGGGAGTACTTGACGGAGCCGATCAGGCGAATGGCCGCGAACTGTTCGAATGAGGGTTGGGACATGAACCTTGCCTTTCTGGTGGCCGCTTGCCGTGGGAAAATTCCTCTTCCGATGATAAGACCCGTCGCGCCGGGGTACCGCCGATCCAGAAAAAGTGCCTCCCAGAGCGGCATTTCCTGGGCCTCTCCGGTGAGGCAGAGAACGGCAGGACATGTGTCCCTATCGGGGTTTCTCTGCCCCCTACTAAACTTGGAGTAGAACGTCCAAGTAAGGGCATAAGGAGGAGAGAATGGGAATCCGCAACGCAGCAATCAGAGCAGGCCCCTACATCGCAGCCGCAGCCTTCGTAAGCGCAATCGGTCTCAGCACCCTCTTCGGCGGCACCAGGGTCGAGGCGCAGGACCCCCTCGCCGCCCAGGACCACACCGAGCACACCATCGTCTCCCGGGCGCTCGAGCCGGTGGTGCACAGCCCCATCGCCCAGCTCCCGGTCGTCCAGGGACAGCTCGGCTACGCGCCCCACGCGGCCCCGCCCGTCAACCGCGACTACCAGGCGCTGGTGGAGATCGAACTGATGACCACTGAAGAGGTCATGGAGATAGCCCCCGGTGTCGAGTACAAGTTCTGGACCTTCAACGGCAGCGTCCCGGGACCCATGATCCGCGTGCGGGAGGGTGACGTGGTGCGCATGAACTTCCGCAACCGCCACGACAGCCAGGTGCCGCACAACATCGACCTGCACGCCGTAACCGGCCAGGGCGGCGGCGCCGAAGCGACCCTGACCATGCCCGGCTACGAGACCGGAGTCGAGTTCCGCGCCCTGGTGCCCGGCGTCTACATCTATCACTGCGCCACGGCGCCGGTCGGGATGCACATCGCCAACGGCATGTACGGCATCATCGTCGTCGAGCCCGAGGAGGGCTTCACCCCCGTCGACCACGAGTTCTACGTAGTCCAGGGCGACTTCTACACCACCGGCGCCTTCGGCGAGCGCGGCTTCCAGAACTTCGACATGCAGCGCGCCATCGACGAGAACCCCTCCTACGTGGTCTTCAACGGCTCCACCGACTCCCTCAACGGCGATAACGCCCTGCAGGCACGCGTAGGCGACTCGGTGCGGATGTTCTTCGGCAACGGCGG
>CALKAI010000060.1 GCA_937983275.1 uncultured Trueperaceae bacterium
TCATTTCGCTGCTCCTTGAATACGCATCTTAGCCGGTACAATTTGGTCGTCGGGCCGCCATGAACGTTTTTTGTGCGGTCGCTAGTTTTGCCCAATAGTTATCGGCCATGGATGGTTGACCGCCCTGTCTGTTGATTCAATACTAATGTTCAGGTATCGAACGTGTTCATGTGTTGCGAACAAGTGCCTTTTCGTGAACACGGAATTTGACTCCGTGATGGCTTTAGAGCACTGGTAGCGGATATTGATCGAGATTGTTCCAGCCTCGTTGCTGGCGGCCGCTATACTTCCAAAAGGAATGACTGGCAATTGTGGGGGAGTCGCATGCGATTCACAGCTGAAGAGTTGGAAGCAGAAGCTCTTTCGCTTTCCAGGAGCGAGCGGGCCCGCCTGGCCGGGCGTCTGATCGCGAGCCTGGACGAAGATGCTGAGATCGAACAGGCATGGATCGTGGAGGCCGAGCGTAGGCTAGACGCATACCGGAACGGGGAGATTGAGGCGGTATCCGCAGAGGAAGCGTTACAGGAGGCTCGTCGGCGTATTCACAAGCTGTGACGATTCGCCTCCTAGCGCCTGTACGCCAGGAGCTAATTGAAGTAGCTCACTTAAGTAGGCGTCCCGGCTACTGGCAGGACCGGTTGGAGGATCGAGATGGGCAATGATTGCAGCGGTGAACGTAACGTCTTTTTGGAGTGGCTAGACGAACGTGTTGAGTCCGAACCGGAGGCAAGACTAGCTGCACGCGAGGAGGAGGTGCGCCTTTATCTTGCTAGTGCGCTCAGAAGGGCACGGAACGAGGCAGGATTGACTCAGGCGCAGGTAGCGGAAGTATCCGGCTTGCGGCAGAGCGTTGTATCGCATCTCGAAAGTGCGGATCATAACCCGACAATCGAGACCATCCTGAGATATCTGAGCGCCGTAGGTGCCAACCTGGTGATGAGCGTTACGGTCGAAAAAAAGGGGCTGAACCCCGGCGGGCTTTGAGCTTCGTGGCTAGCCTCTATCTCGGGATCGACTTGGGTACTAATAGCCTGAGGTAGGAGCGTTCGACGTGCAGGGGAAGTGCCTTGGCCCTACCTATGCCAGCCACGAGCTCGACCGGCCGCAGCCGGATTGAGCTCAGCAGGATGCGAATGCCTGGTGGCGTGCCTAACCCTGACTATTGAGTCCTAGAGACATCCCCTCACTGGTTCCGGCTGTCGGCTGGGTCTTCAGTGGTGTCATTAGCCACTTCGGTCAGTCGCTGGACTCGTTGCCGTATCCTCAGCTTGCCCTGAGAAACGACCGAAAATGACCCCCAAAGCTCTGTTCCGTGGAGGCGAATAGCGGTTGCGACAGCAAGCCGCTTTTCGTCCGGTTCAAGGCCGTACAGGCGCAACAGCAACACGCCTGTTGAGAGTCGCTCCTGGCGGAAGACAAGGTCTCCGAAATCCTTATCCAAGGTGACCAACAGCGCCTGCCTTCGATTAGCTTCCGCAAGCACTTCTTCATCAGTCATGCCCGGCTTCATTTCGGAAACAGCGATTACCTCGTGCCCCTGGGCACGCAGGTGTTCGACGATGAGCCGATCTACTCCTTCGTCGCAGAGGAGAATCAAGCGGCCTCGTCGGGCAACGAATAAGTGATATCGAACCGGAGTGCAGCGGCTGCAAAAGCTAGCGCAGCCTGAACAGACTCATGACTTAGTCGTGGGTGCGCCTCTAACACCTGATCCACCGACTCACCCGCTGCGAGTCGGTCCAGAATGCTTTCTACCGTGATCCTGGTGCCCCGGACCACAGGCTTGCCCAACATAACCTCAGGATCCGAAACAATATGGCCATCCATTCGCCCAGCTCCTTCAAGACCAATGCTAATACATGCAATTTGTGGGGTCGCACCGGCTTGGCACATTTCTCACAAATAGGCGGCTCTCGCAGCTGCGCGACAGATGAAGTAGGCGGGTGGAAGCAGTTCAGCCAGCTCGAACGGAAACCTCAGCAGGAAGGATCGCTGTAGAACTCGATGAACTCTAGCTTGGGAGAGGGGACGCCGCGATATCATCCTCCCGTGGCAGCTCTGATGCATCCTCACCACCCGGCGGGCTTTGAGTTTCGTGGCTGACCTTTATCTCGGCATCGACTTGGGCACCACGCGCCTGAAAGTAGGCGCGTTCGACGCGCAAGGGAAGTGCCATGGCCTCACCCACGCCAGTTACGAGCTCGACCGGCCACATCCGGATTGGGCGCAGCAGGATGCGAACGCCTGGTGGAGTGCCTTTACGAGTGCGCTGGGGCGGTTGGGGGAGGGGGTGGAGTTGGCGAGGGTCTCTGCCTTGTCGATTGTGGGGCAGGGGCCAACAGTGGTGCCGGTTGATGAGGCGGGGGTGCCGTTGCGGCCGGCGATCACCTGGGCCGACAGGCGGTCGGGGCCGCAGGCGCAGTGGTTGAGCGAGAAGCTGCGCACGATCGTCAATCCCGAGTTCGAGGTGCTGCCGCGCGTCATGTGGATTCGCGACGAGGAGGCCCAGGTCTACGCGCGTACGCGCTGGTTCCTCCAGCCGTACGACTTCCTCTCGCTGCGACTCACCGGTAAGGCCGTCACCGTCAACTTCCTGCAGGATGTGCCGCCGTGGACGCCGGAGCGGCTGGAGGCTGCTGGGCTGGACCCGGCCAAGTTTCCCGAGCGGACTGCAAACCTGGGTGATGTCGTAGGCACAGTGGCTCCCGGGGTTGCGGCGGAGCTCGGATTTGGACCCGATGTCCTCGTGATTGCCGGCACCGTCGACGCGTTCGGGCACTGGATCGGGAGTGGGCTCTCCGAGCCGGGGCGGCTCAGCAACATTGGCGGGTCGTCGGAGGGGGTGTCGTTGGCGTGGGGGGAGGCTCTGCCGGATCCGCAGCATCGGGTGCACTCGCTGCCCAACCCGTTCGGCACCGGGGTCGTGGTGGGCGGAGCTATGTCCAACAGCAACAATGTTCTGGGCTGGTCCGCGCGCGAGATATATGGCGAGAAGGGCAAGTCGGGCGCTGCAGCCGGGTCGTATCGCGGGCTCGTCGAAGGACCCTCCTACTACACGCCGGCTGGCAGCCACAGGAGGTCGTTCGGTGGGGCGCGCAAGGCTCTGCTTGAAGCCGTAGCGGGTGTGCCGGCTGGTTCGAGTGGAGTGTTGGCTCTGCCTTATCTGGCTGGGGAGCGCACGCCTATCTACGATCCCAACGCGCGGGTGACCTTTGCCGGCATCGGGCCATCGACCACGTCGGCGCATATGGCGCGGGCTCTGCTCGAGGGCGTGGCGTTCGGCGTGCGGCAAATCGTCGAGGTGTTCTACGAGCTGGGCGGGCGGGTGGATGAGGTGGTGGTGACGGGGGGCTCTGCCTCAGCTGGGGAGTGGAACCGCATCAAGGCGAGCGTCCTGGGGCGGCCCGTGCGGGTACCCGAGGTGCTCGATGCCGGGGTGCTGGGCGCGGCGATCATCGCGCGGTCGGGCGTGGAGAAGCCGTACCTGGAGTTCGGGCTGGAGGGCCTGGCGCTCGATCTCGCCGGCGTTGCGCAGGAGATGGTGCGGCTGGGCGAGTGGGTAGAACCCGACGAGGGGGCGGCAAAAGTTTATGAGGAGCTATATCCGCTCTACCTGGAGCTATACGCTGGGGTGAAAGGAACACTCAAAGGCTTGGCTTCGCTCCAGGATTTACCGTGATCTCTTGACTGTGATTGCGATAGATCGGGGGAGAAGCAACTATAATTGTGTTCACGTAACCTTCCGATGGTTCGACGAGTGACCAAAGCCTTCTATTCAGTTCGGGTAGACAAGCGGTGATATGTCGTTAGGAATCGCGTTTAAAGGACCTGAGGGAATTGTCCTCGCGGCGGATAGCCGCGTTACTTTGTTTGCTGAGCGAGAGGTCCTGGGCAGTGGACAGGTGCACCTTCTTCCGTCCTCGTTTGACAACGCAAGGAAGTTGCTTCAGTTCAAGTCACATTCATATGTAGGTGCGGTTACGTATGGTCTCGGTGCGTTAGGACAAGATCAGCCGCGAACGGCTCATAGCTTTCTTCCTGAGTTTGACGACGAATTGCAGGAGGAGCTGAAGGCTCAAGATAAGAGACGCCTCAGTACCAAGCAATTTGCTCAAAAACTCAGTGATTTCTTTTTGAGGCAGTGGGAAAAGGCCAAAATGCCTAACGCGGCCGAATACCGGGGAGAGCCAATGATTTTCCTTGTTGGTGGTTACGACGAGGGAGAGCCATACGGCAGCGTTTTTGATTTTGTGATTCCGAATCGACCGCAGCCCGTCGAACAAAATTCCGACACGTTCGGAGTGATCTGGGGAGGGCAAAGTGAAGTCGTTCACCGTCTACTAAACGGGTTCGACGACCGACTCCCGGAAGCTGTGGAGCCTTACATTGATAAGGGGGAGATGTCGCTTGAGGAGTTGACCGTTTCGCTGAAACAGAAGCTGAGCCAACCGATTCCTTATCAGTTCCTGTCTCTACAAGACTCGGTGGACTTTTCAGTTTTCCTCATCCGCTCCACCATAGATCTGCAACGCTTTCAGGTCGGCGTAAGAGGTGTCGGTGGCGACATCGACGTTGCGATTATTACTCGAGTCAATGGGTTCCAGTCGGTGCGTCAGAAGGTAGTACAAGTGCGCCAGAATGATTATTCTGGGGTGGGAGAAGGCTGGGACTAATGGATAAGACGTCATCGGTGAGCGTCAAAGACTGGGTTAAGAGGACTGAGGGAATGCGGGTGTCTGCATACATTGGAGTAGCATCCCCTTTGGGCAGCCTACGTCTTCCCACTACTTCTGCCTGGGCGCGTTCTCAGGGCTCACAGTCTTCACCTCGAGATTTGGATGCCATATGGGACCAACAAATTGCGCAAGATTCGCAGGCAGATGGTCCGTTGGCACAACTTGCTGAGCAGGCGCTCGCGGCTTTCGAGGTAGGGGACTGCACTGAGCTTTGAAGCACTTTGCAGCCCCAAGTTTTTGGGACTGCTACAACGACCTTCCTCCTGAGATTCAGCGGGCCGCGAGAAGGCAATATCAACTCCTAAAGAATAACCCTGGGCACCCCTCCCTGCGATTCAAACCGGTCGGAAAATACTGGTCGGCTAGAATTAATCAGAGCTATCGGGCACTAAGTGTGAAAGGCAACGACGCCTATATTTGGTTCTGGGCCGGAACACATGATCAGTACCTGACCCTCGTGAGGCGCCGGTAACGTAAGAGCAGTGCTGTGAGGCTAAGTGGGCTTAGCACTTCTCTAGCCAGTAGCCTTAGCAATGGAAGGCATTCGCCCAATGGGCGATTATGTCGCGACTGAACTTCAGCAATCCCTTAGGAGACCGAGTGGAAAGTCGAATCGGAATCTCAGTTTTGATTACCTTGATCATTGTCTTTTGCTCTTTCGGTACCGCCCAGGACGAGTTCGACATCGCCCTCTTCTTCCCAGGTGAACTGGGCGGAGTAAACCCCATCGAGCCGCCCATCCGCGAGGGGATGGAGCGCGTTTCGGAAGAGTTCGAGAACGTGACGCTTCGTCTGGTCGAAGGCGGGCCGGCCTCTAACTGGGAGTCGACCCTCATGGCCCTCGTCGCTTCTGGACAGTACGAGTTGATCATCACCTTCACCGACGGCATGCCCCAAGTCATCGAGAACATCAATGCGCTCTTCCCGGAGCAGCGGTACGTGCTTCTCGATTCGGCTGCGCCTGAACTTGAGAACGTCTACTCGGTCGTCTACTCCGACGAGGAGCTGGGCTTCCTGGCCGGTGTGGTTGCGGGGTTGTTGGCGGCGGACGAGGAGACATCACGTGATGTTGCGGAGCCCACGGTCGGATTGCTCGCCGGCACCTCCTATCCCCAGATGGACTTGCGCATTCATCCCGGGTTCGAGGCCGGTGCGGCCTTCGTGGCCCCGGAAGCGCAGGCGCTCTACGCCGTCGTGGGTGACTGGAACAACCCTAACCGGGCCCGCGACCTCGCGCTCAACATGTTTTCGCGGGGCGCTACTGCCCTGTTAGCTGTCACCGGCGGCGGTGATGCCGGCATCCACCGCGCCGCCGCCGAATCGGACGGTTACGTGATCGCTGTGAATACCAATCAGAACGACTTGCAGCCCGGCGTGATCGTCGCGAGCGTGCTCAAGCGACTCGACAACACCATCTTCAACGTCGTCGAGACTGCGCTAGCCGGCGAGCTTCCTTACGGAACCGTGGAGACAGCCGGTATCGCCAGCGACGCAATCTCAGTTGCCCAGGACGAGCACTACGAGGAGCACGTCCCGCAGGCCGTGCGCGAGGAGGTCACCCGCATCGAGGAGGCCGTCCGGGCGGGCGAGATCGACGTCACTCAGTTGGTGGAGGAGCAGCTGCAGCAGTAGGGGTTGGGCTCGCGGCGAAGCTGGCGCCCACCAGCGTGAACGCCAGGAACGCCACCGAGTGGTTCACCGTCAGGTTGCCGTCCATGAACCCGTGGATGAGCAGCGCGATAATGCCCATGCTCGCGCCCACGGTGAACCAGCGTGGCCGGGGCGCTTCCGGTCGCAGCGTCAGGGCAAGTAGCCAGAAGGCCACGAACAGGACCAATGCCGGGAGGCCGATTTCGGAGGCCACCTGCAGGTAGTCGTGGTGGGCGTAGTTGACGAAGCGGTGCATGAGGCGGGATTCCTCTGCCGTTTCCGGGCGAAAGCGCGTGATCTCGTAGATGAA
>CALKAI010000061.1 GCA_937983275.1 uncultured Trueperaceae bacterium
GCGTCCTCCTCGTAGCTGAAGGTCACATCCCTGAACTCGACCTCCAGGGGCCCTCGTGGAAGCCGCAAGGGATCCCTGGGCGGCGGCGTCGGTTCGTGGGAGAGGAGTTCTCTGACCCGTCCGATGCTGGCCACGGCCCGCTGCAGCTCCTGCATCTGCTGGGTGATCTGGTCGATCGGGGTCTGCAGCATCAGGAGGTACTGGAAGACCATGTAGCCGACGCCCAGGGTCATCCGGCCGGTGGTGACGAGGAAGACCACGCTCGCCAGCATGAGTAGCGAGCCGAGTATGAACAGGCCGTAGGAGGAGACCCACACGACCGAGCGCATGAGCCAGGCGCGCAGGCTGCCCCTGAAGTAGTCACCCGCAACGGTGTGAAAGCGGTACATGGCATGCTCACCGGCTCCGTTTGCACGTACCTCGTCGATGCCGCCCAGCCGCTCCTCGATGAACCCGAAGAGCCGGGCGTTAGCTTCCCGCTCCAGCTCCGTGGCGGGAACACCACTCTTGCGGGTGCGCCCGAGCACCGCCACCTCGAGGGCGGTGAACAGCGTGAAGGCGAGTCCCAGCCACACGTTCTCCACCCACAGGACGGCGAGGATGCCGATCAGGAGCAGCACCCCGCCCAGCACGCGCACGGAAAACTGGCTGAAGAAGTTCGACAGGGAGGTCACGTCACCGTCGATCCGTTCGATCATCTCGCCTGGGGTGCGCGAGGTGTGGAACGACATGTCGAGGTTCAGCACGTGACTGGCCAGGTCGCGGCGCACGCGGTTGGTGGCCGACCAGCCGACATCGGCCCCGAAGTAGGTTGCACCGGCCGAGAGGAGCTGCTGGCTCAGGGCCACCAGCAGGAAGAGGAGGGCGAGGTTGCGGAGGTCTGTGCCTGATGCACCCGCGGTAGCGGCGTCAATGAAGCGGCCCAGAAGCATGGGCATGAGGAGTTGCAGTCCTATGCTGGCGAGGAGCAGCACCGCCATGGCCGTCGCCTTGCCGGCATGAGGCCGCACGTAGCGAAGCAAAGTCTCGACAGTATTCGGTTTCTGGTTGTGATCCTGGTCGTCCGTTCGTTCCATCGTCTCTCCACGGGAGGTTGCTGCTGGGTTCGGTAGCCGGCCCGCGGTTGACATCGGTTTCTGTCGCTTTTGACTGGAACGAGGAAAACCGTGGGCGTCCTGGGAGTCGCCCACGGTGGTCAGTCCATTACGGACGTAGGTCTAGCTGCGGGTGGACCCCTTCTGGAGTGATATTGCCGGTTCTGTGATCTGTATCCGAACCATCGCCACGCTCCTTTGCGAGGTGCCACCCCGTCCACGGGCGCGCTGGCGCCGTGAACGCTTTTCTGGCATAGCGCTAAGAGTAGTCAAACGCGCGAGGCATGTCAACCTCCACGCGGGTATCCTTGTGCAGATGCGCCGGTTCCATCCCGCCCTCCTGCTCGGTTGGGGCTGTGCCCTGTTCCTCGCGCTCTTCTATTTCGTCCCCCTCATCGCGATCCTGGCGCGGGGGCTCGATGCGGGGGCGCTGCTGGCCGTTCTCGACAACCCCTACTACCGGGAGCGGATCGGCTTCACCTTCTATCAGGCCGTCCTCTCCACCCTCCTCACCGTGGCTGCCGCCCTGCCTGCGGCACTGCTATTCGGGCGATTCGACTTCCCCGGCAAGGGGCTGCTGCGCGCACTCTTCACGGTGCCGTTCGTCATGCCCACGATCGTTGCGGCAGTGGGCTTCCTCGCGCTCCTGGGGCCCCGCTCGATCCTGGGAGTAGACCTCTCCGGCAGCCTGGCGATCGTGCTCCTGGCCCACGTCTTCTACAACTACGCGGTAGTGGTTCGGGTGGTCGGCTCCTACCTGGAGGCCGTCGCGCCGCGCGTCCGGGAGGCCGCCCAGACTCTGGGCGCACCCGCCTGGCGCACCGTATGGACGATCGACCTGCCGCTGGCCCGGCCCGCCCTGCTGGCAGCAGCCTCGCTGGTGTTCGTGTTTACCTTCACCTCGTTCGGCGTGATCCTTGTCCTGGCACCCGGACTGGCGACACTCGAGGTCGAGATCTACCGCCTGACCTCGCGGCTGTTGCGGCTCGACGCCGCCGCGGTGCTGGTCCTGGCGCAACTGGCGATAAACGCGCTCGTAACGCTCTGGTACGTGGGGAGGCAAAGGCGGCTGGCGGTGTCACTGGGGGGCTCCGGCATCTCATTGCCCAGGCCCGCCAGCGCAACCCGCGTCCTGGTCGCCCTCGTGCTCATCGCCTCGTTCGTCGCGGTGCTGGCGCCACTTGGCGCCCTGGTGGTTCAGGCGTTCTGGCTGCCGGGCAGCGACACCCCCAGCCTGCTGGGCTTCCGGGAGCTGCTCGAGCAGCCGCGGACCATAGCCTTCACGGGAGTCGGCACGGCGGTAAGGAACTCGCTGTTCTTCGCCTTCGGATCCATGCTGCTCTCCCTGCTGGTGGGATTCGGTTTTGCCTATGCGGTCGTGCGGGCCAACTGGCACTGGCTGGACCTGCTCAGCATGCTGCCCCTGGCGACGAGTGCGGTGAGCCTGGGATTCGGTTACCTGATCACCTACCCGGCACTTACCGCGACCCCCTGGGGACTGCTGCTGGCGCACACGCTGGTGGCCTTCCCCTTCGTGACGCGCGCGCTGCTGCCCGCGTTGCGCGGGCTGCCGCGCAGCTACACGGATGCCGCGCTTACGCTTGGCGCATCACCGTGGGCCGTGTTGGGCAGGGTCGAACTGCCCCTGCTGCGGCCGGCCCTGACCACCGCCGCGGCGTTCGCGTTCGCCGTTTCGATGGGCGAGTTCGGCGCCTCCGTGGTGCTCTCCCGGCCCGACCTGGCCACCATTCCCGTAGCAATCTTCGACCGGCTGGGCCGGCCGGGCATCACCAGCTACGCCAGCGCCCTCGCCCTTTCGGTGATCCTCATGGTCGTGACGGCG
>CALKAI010000062.1 GCA_937983275.1 uncultured Trueperaceae bacterium
CTCCTCGTTGCGGCCAACGACCTCATCGCCGGGTACCTGCACGAGCGCCAGTCTCGCTCGCAACCCGAACGACGGAGGTTCACCGCCGTCAAGCAGAGCCGGCAAGGAAACACGCCAATGATGGACGTTGTTTGGCCGCCGCTCAGGGGCTAGTCAAAATCTGCATTGCGCATGCCTGGTTGTAATGCACCAGCAATAGCGAGATCCGCTAACTGAACGAATTTAATACAATTGTAGTTATGCCCCCGAGAGTTCCTCTTTTTCGTACTGTTATTTCTATTGGCGTCACGATCTTATCGTTGCTCTTGCTGGCCGCGTGTGGCGGAAACTCCAGCACCGGCCCAGAGACCCCGGCAAGCAGGGATGGCCTGATAGAAGTCCGGGTTGCGGTGGCTGACGAAGTCATCGAAACGCTCACTGCCCAAGGCCGGCAAGCAATAGATCAATATTCCCTCGTCGTTCTGGACGAAGGTGCGCCCCTGCCCTTCAGCTCGGAGAATGTGTTCGATCCGGCGGGATCCCGGAAAGTCATCTCGCTGGATCCCAGAAACCCCGGCGCGACACTGTTCCTCCCCGCGCGAGACCACGAACTGACGTTCGCCCTTTACGGCTTCGAGGATGAAGAGGGTGCGTTGATCGGCTACGGAGAAACTGCGCAGCATGTAACGAGCGACACCCGCAGCATCCCACTCACCATTCAGACGGTCCTGAAGACCGCCACCCTGAAGCCGCGAACCCCGATCTCGGTTGCCACCCCAGGTGACGAGTTCGAACTGCTTCTCAATGTGGCTGCCCCAGGTGACGCTGCGCCTGCAGCGGCGATGTCCGATTTCGAAGTGGAGTACGTCGTCGACGCTTCGCAGGCTACTGTTGTGAACTCTTCGAAGCGGGGACTCAGGGTTTCTGCCCTAGAGGCCGCTGTCGGAAACAGGCTCGAAATAACTGCGATCGTCAGTGGCTTCATCGCGGGTGCACACGGTGAAATGGATGAGCAGCTGCCTATGCTCCCTGTGCGTCCAAAGGACGGCACGCTGGAAGCAAGCTTTGACGTCCGCGTCCTGAACAGAAGCGGAGCCTGGTTCGACAACACACCCCCCTCGGTAGAGCTGGACTGGCCGGATGTCGTCCGCACGGGCGAGTCCATAAATCTTACCGGCCGAGCCAGTGACGACGTGGCGATCGCACACTTTCAGGTGTACGAGGGCGCACGGCTCGTAGGCAGTACCGACCCCGAGCAGCTGAGCGCGGGCGTCAACGAAATTGTCTTCGACGGAACCAGCTGGACGGTGGAGTGGTCAGCAACCCGCGAAAGCAGGTTCGAGCTGGAAGCGGTGGCCACCGACACGGCCGGCAACGAGACCTCGGTCCGGCACGAGATATACGCCTGGGACAATCTGCTTGAAGTCTCAGAGGAGCCAGGAGTACCCGCAGCAGCTCTCTCGTTGGATCCCGGAGAAAGCGTGAGCTTCCAGCTTGCCCTGCCGGCAGCTAGGACCACTGGTGTCGCCGCTCTCTACATCGAACTGGACGCCGCGCTGACCCTTGAGGTCGACACCGGTCGCGACACCTTCGTCAGCAGCCAGCCCTCCATTTTTGGCCGGGGCGCAGCGATCGACCACGTCGAGCATGTCCGGTCAGGCATTGGGCTAACCGAATGCCTGGGGCCATGTGTATTGCTGCCTGCCCCAACCGGCGATGTTGTGGTGAAGATCCGGAACGATCGGGACGGGCACGCCAGCGGCTCGCTGTATGCCTACTTCGGTACCTTCGCTGATCGAAACGAGCCAAACGACAGCATCGAAAGCGCAACGCCACTGAAGCCTGCACTCCAGGGAGCAATCGAGACCATCGGGGATCGCGACTTCTTCGTGGCGCCCCAGTCGGGCCGGCTCCTGCTCGAGTCAGGCGGGTTCCCACTGGTTGCAACAACCTACCGAGACGGCCGCGTAATCAATTCGTTCGTGCC
>CALKAI010000063.1 GCA_937983275.1 uncultured Trueperaceae bacterium
CCTCCTGCTCCTGATCCTGGGGACGCTTGCCTTGCCGCTCATCCTCTGAGGTCAGAACGTAACCTCGAAACTGCTCTTCCCCTCCATCGCCCTGGCCGGCGAGCCGTAGTAGATGCGCCCGGGTTCAGTGAGCGACCTGATGACGAGAGTTCCGGAGGCGACTATGCAGTCCTGTGCCAGGGTTGTGCGGTCATTGAAGGTCGAGTTGACGCCCAGGAAGCTGCTCGAGCCGATGGTGCAGAAGCCCGAGATCACGACGTGCGACGAGATGAAACAGTTGTCCTCTATGACCGTGCGGTGGCCAATGTGGTTGCCGCTCCACAGGACGACGTTGTTGCCGATGGTCACGAACGGCTGGATCGTGTTGTGTTCGAAGATGAAGCTGTTCTCGCCTATCCGGGCGTTCTTCCAGATGAAGGCGTGGCTGCTGACGTAGGAGGCGCAGTTGTACCCCTGAGCCTTCACCTCGCAGTAGAGCCGGGTCCTTAGCCTGTTGAGGCCGGTGGCGCTGACCGCCACGAACGCATCGTGCTCGTCGGGCGGGAAGTGTAGGGCGAGCTCCTCCAGCGGAACGACCGGCAGGCCTTCGATTTCGGGTGAGTCGAGGTGGGAGCGCTCGGCGCTGAAGGCAACTACCGTGTACGGAGAGTCGTAGGTGAAGTACTGATGCGCCAGCAGCGCCATCTCGCCCGTGCCAACGATTACCAGCTGCCTGAGCTTCTCCATGCCCTCTCCTCGCACTGCAGCATTGGTGCCACTTGGACCAAGGGGAGCATGTTCGCTGGCAACCGCTCAATTCTTCCCGTGCGGACGGCGCAGTGGAGTGTAATCGGAGCGCCACAAGGTGCTCACGCTACCGTTGAGTTCTTTCAGTATTGGGGGTCAGAGCCCTCCAGGAAGATGGCGACGAGGGCCTCCAGGCCCGCCGCGTCCTCCTCGCTGAATCGCGCAAGCGAGGGGCTGTCCAGGTCGAGTACGCCCAGGACGGACTCGCCCTTGATGAGCGGGACGACGATCTCGGACCGGGAGCGTACATCACACGCGATGTGGCCGGGGAACGCGTGGACGTCCGGAACGATAACGGTCTCGCGCCGCTGCGCGGCCGTACCGCACACGCCCTTGCCTATGCCGATACGCACGCAGGCCACCTGTCCCTGGAACGGTCCGACGACCAGTTCGCCGTCGCGCATGAGGTAGAAGCCGCACCAGTTCAGGTCTGGCAGGTGGTTGTAGATCAGGGCGCTCAGGTTGGCGGCGTTGGCGATGAAGTCGCGTTCGCCCTCGAACAGGCCTCTTGCGGCCGTCTGGAGCTCGTCGTAGAGCGCCGGGCCGTGGGTCGCGGTGATGGTCACTTCTGTGCTGCTCACACGCCAATCTTAGCCGAGGGGCAAGCAGAGCGCGGTCGGGCGGGCCGGAAAGGCAACCCGCCCGCAGCCCCGGTACCGCTATTCGACAGTCACGCTCTTCGCCAGGTTTCGCGGCTGGTCCACGTCCCGGCCCAGCATCCGGGCGATCTCGTAGGCCAGGAGTTGCAGGGGCACGACGTTGACGGCCGGCGAGATGAGTTCGGGCACCTCCGGCACCCGGATGACATGGTCGGCGTGGGATGCAACGAGTTCGTCCCCCTCGTTCGCCACCGCGATGACCACGCCCTTGCGGGCCCGCACCTCCTGCATGGCCGAGAGGACCTTCTCGTACAGCGGCGACGCCGTGGCGAGGACGACGACCGGCACGTGCTCGTCGATGAGTGCGATGGGGCCGTGCTTCAGCTCGCCGCTGGCGAAGGCCTCGGCGTGGATGTAGGAGATCTCCTTCAGCTTCAGTGCGCCCTCGAGGGCGGTGGGGTAGTTGATGCCGCGGCCCAGGAAGATGAAGTCGCGGCTGCCCATAAAGTCCTGGGCGAGTCGCGCGACTTCGGGCCGCAGGGCGAGGACGCGTTCGATGGCTGTAGGCAGGCAGGCGAGTCCGGCGGTCAGCTCCTGGGCGTGGCGGCCCTCGAGTGTGCCGCGCCGTGTACCCAGCCACAGGCCCAGCAACTGGAAGGCGCAAACCATCGCCAGGTACGCCTTGGTGCTGGCCACGCCGATCTCGGGCCCCGCATGGATGTAGAGCACATCGTCCACTTCGCGGCTTATGGTCGACCCCTTCACGTTGAGGATGCCCAGCGTGCGCGCACCCTGCCGCTTCGCTGCGCGCAGGGCCTCGAGTGTGTCGATGGTCTCGCCCGACTGGGAGACGACCACGAAGAGGGTTCGCACGTCCAGCACCGGTGCGCGGGAACGGAACTCGGAGGCCAGCTCAACTTCGACGGGTACCCGCGCCAGAGCCTCAATCAGGTATTCGCCCACGGTGCCGGCGTAGCAGGCGCTGCCGGCGGCCGCTATCACGATGCGGTCGAAGCCGCCCGGATCCAGGTGAAGATCCAGCTCGACGCTCCCGTCGCGGAGCCGGCCGCCCAGGGTCTGACGCAGGACCTCCGGCTGCTCGCATATCTCCTTGAGCATGTAGTGGGGGTAGCCGGCTTTCTCTGCCGCTTCGGCGTCCCACTCGATGTGCTCGCGGTGCACCTCGACGGGCGTCCCCTGCAGGTCGGTGACGGTAACGACGGTGCCATCGATGGTGGCGACCTGGCCGTCCTCCAGGAAGAGCGCCTCGCGGGTGTGGTTCAGGAAGGCGAGGGGGTCGCTGGCGATTATCGTCTGCGCCTGGCCTAGGCCTACGACCAGCGGGCTGGTCGAGCGGGCGGCGACGAGACCGGGGGAGTCCAGGTGCGCCACGACCAGCGCGTAGGAGCCGCGAACCCGGGCCAGGGCACGGCGTACGGCACCGGCAAGGTCACCCTGCCACTCCTCCTCGATGAGGTGGACCAGCGCCTCGCTGTCCGTTTGTGAACCGAACC
>CALKAI010000064.1 GCA_937983275.1 uncultured Trueperaceae bacterium
CTGTTGCCGTCCACTCCAGGATTGCCCGGGTGCAGCATGAGTTCGGCATCGCCCAGCGCGAACCAATGCATACCGTCGTAACCGCGTTTGTAGGTGAAGCTGGCGCGCTCGTACCAATTGCGGGACCTTTCGGTGTCGCTGCAGAACAGAACAATACGGTGAACGATGAAACCATCGGCGGTACCTCCCCTGACTCATGAGTTGTCGCAGTGTAGCCGAGCGACTGCTGCAGTCGCGAAGAACTTCAGGGCAATGGCCTCGTCGATTCAAGGGAATGATGAACCCAGACGTTTGGCTCGACATATACGGCATGATTTTGCTCGACTGACACGTGGACTGGTACCAACGCGCCTGGTACATTCACGGGGCCAGACTGATTGAAATCAACCCTGGTCCAGGAACGCCACTGCTCAAGAGTGCCTGGAATGGTCATCGAATACTCGGCGACCCCCAGGATCCGACCACCTGACCGCACGTGAACACGGAGCCAGTCATCAGTGGGAAGACCATCATCGCGAGTTCGATACGCATAGTCGGTTATTGGCGTCGAAGGTTCGAGGTGCTTCTGGCTTGGACGCACCGGGGCGTAAAGATGCATGAAGCCGAGCCTGCGAGCATTGGTCCGCATTGAACTGAGCATTTGTCCAGAAAGGCCTTGCCCCATATGGTCCGGGTGCACAAGGACTTCGAGGGCGGCAAGAGAGTTTGGGCTGCGACCCAGCTGTTCGTCCATGACTGCCCAGTGCACGATCGCGTCCCACCCACCCTGGGGAAGTCGTTGACGCCCGAATTGAGGGCCAAAGCAGAATGGAATCGTCACTCCCCGTGCAATTACCTTTTGAGGATGCCGGGGGTCGAAGGCTATGAGGACATACTCCTCCAGCCGCTCGAAGCGTTCTGGGGAGAAAACCAGGGTGGCCACCGGGTCCATCCGCATGAACTTCGGCCAGCCGCTTTGCAGGGTGTCGTCCCAAACGGCTTCCCGAAGGTGCCGACATTCGCTGAGCGGAAGAATGTTTGGATTCATACTTGAGTCACTTGCCTGTGGCGTTCCTGCTGACGGTCAGCGTGTGATCAACGCTCGTAAAACGGAGGGGGCTCGACGCCGAGCTGGCGAAGGTAAACGTACCCCTGCCCCCGATGGTGCACCTCATTGTCGATCTGATAGAGGAGGCGGGCAAGATTGGACTGGGCGGGCCCGCCGAAGAAGTGATCGGGTTCAACTCGCCTAAGCTTCTCGGCGGTCAGCTCCTGCCAGTAGTCGTGAATGGTCCGGAGGGAGTCATCCCAGGCGTCCAGCAGCTCGACTTTGTTCTCAACCTGGTCATATTTGGTACGCCACTCCCATTCGCCGTGAGCGATGCCGCGCAGGAGGGGTTCGACCTCAAGCGCCTCGCCTATCATCTCGCCAAAGCTACGCATGGGCTCGGCCCGGTAGCTGAAGAGTTCTTCCTCGGGAAAGGCTGCGATGGTGCGGCGGGTGAGCCGGCGGTGGCCCTCCCAGTGATCGCGTAGATCATCCAGGCTAAGCGGCATTCGTCTGTACCTCCGATTCCCTTCGACTATAGCAACCAGAAATCCATTTGCCATGCGGCGAGGTAGATAGGGTGCCGTTCGCTACGCGCCGTCTACCTGTGGGCGTAGTGCAGGATCTCTGCGATCAGGTTTGCCTTGCCTTGTAAGGCTCGACGGTTACTGGCACCCTACTGGGATCCATCAGATACTCCAGCTGCTACCGCACGAACGCGGACAGGATCCTGGGCAGGAGCCGATAAGGCAGAGCACCCGCACTCGCCTGATTCACCGCCCCCGAAATCACGATGTTCAGGTCTGGGCATATGAAGGCCCATGTCCCTGTCGAACCGCTATGTCCGTACACGGCCGGCAGGCGGCGAAAGCCGGTCAGGAGGCGCGGCAACTGGAGGCGTTTGATTCCCAGCCCGTACTCGATTGGCCAACTGGGTGCGCGTGCCGCGGCTGGATCGGTCGGGAAGCCGAACCGGGTCCAGCGTGCCTGCATGAGATCGAAGGTCTCCGGCCTTTCAAACAGTTGTCCCGTTGCAAGAGCCCGCATGAAGTGGTTCAGGTCGTGCACCGTGGAATAGATCGCGTCCAGTGATGCCAGGGCGGCGGGGATATCGAGGGGTTTGTGGCCGGCCCAGATGGTTGCGGGAGGCATCTCGGAAATCTCTGCCTCATTCTGTTCAACCATCCATGTCCGCGTCAGGTCGAGCGGCTCGAAGACCAGCGACCTGAAGGTCTTGGGCAAGGGCTGGCCGGTGACGCTCCGGATGATCCCGCGCAGGAGGGCGAAGTTGGTGTCGCTGTAGCGAATGCGGGGCCGCGACGCTTCGAGGGGTTGCGGGGGGAAGTGAGGTTTGAGGTCCTCGCGAATGATGCGCGCGGCTTCCTCCAGCGACACCGAGCGGTCCTGTTCCCGGACGATCGATTCGAAGAGGCTGCTGCCACCCTTTGGCCGGTCCTCGACGTAGGACGCGAGCCCCGACGTGTGGCTGAGCAGGTGCATGACAGTTATTTCGCCGGTGCGGTCCTGGCCGTCCAACACATGAAGCCCGGTCACCTGTTCGTCGGGTAAATACCTCGAAATCGGGGCCCTCAGCTCCAACTCGCCCTGCTCGTATAGCTTCAGAATGACGACGGCAGTTATGAGCTTGTCGATGCTGGCGATGAAGAAGGGCGTGTCCTCCTGCATCGGTGAATCCTCTGCGTCAGCGACCCCCCGTGCACCCGCCCAGCTGAACGAACGATCGAGGCTCTCCACCGCCATTACGGCGCTGTGAATCTCCCGCCGGGAGGCGAGTTCATCGAGCAGACCGTCCAGGCGATTGACCGTCTCAGGCGCGGGGCTCGGTTGCTTGGAACCGGAAGGCGAAGTCGTGACGCTGTTCAAGGGGTCCTCCAGGGGTTATTCAGTGCATGTGCAACGGCGGTCGTGGTGAACCCCGTTCCAGGCAGAGCACTCGTCCTCGCCAGTAGTGCACTTCGACTGGAGAGCCTACCAGACCAGTTTGTACCTGAGCTTCTTCGTGGACCTGGAGGTCTGGTGCACGCGCCGTTGGCCGTCGGTGATCACCGCGTGGACGCT
>CALKAI010000065.1 GCA_937983275.1 uncultured Trueperaceae bacterium
ACCCCGCGCGACGACCTAGTCCCCTACCTGCTTGAGCGCCTGCCTCAGGACGTGCGGGCAATACAGGGCGGTGTCCTTGACGGCCTCAACGGCGAGGAGATCGCGGCTCTGGACAGGGGGGACGAGGGCCTGCACATGGTCACGAAGCTGCGGGACGGCGGCAGCGCCCGGCTCGCCTACAGCGAGGCCTTGCCCCGCATGCAGCGCGTCGTGGACGAGCTCGTAGAGGGCGGCGCCGAGTTGATCGTGATCGTCTGCGGTGCCGACTGGTCGGCCATAAGGGCGCCCGTGCCGGTGGTCAACCCCGGCAAGCTGTTCCCGGGCATCGTGCGGGCGCTGGCGGGCAGTTCGCGCCTGGGCGTGATCAGGCCCGACGCCGGCCAGGTCGAGGGCACGCTGCGGCAGTACCGCGACGAGTTTGGCCTCGACGTGGCAGTTACCCACGCCTTCCCCTACGACGACGAGGCGCTTGACGCGGCCCGGCGCGCGGCCGGGGAGCTCGCGGCACAGGAGGCCGGCCTGGTGTGGATGACCTGTGTCGGGATGGGCGAAGAGATGCGCCAGGCCGTGCGTGAGGTGCAGGGGAAGCCAGTGATCCTGGCGCGTTCGATCCTCGCCCGGGTAATCGCTGAACTGGTAGCCTGATCGGGAGCAGATGAAGCAAACGAGTCAGCAGAGAACAGCCTTTGCCGTGGCGCCGCGCTCCCGGGGCGGGGGGCGGCCGTGAACGGCTTGCGGGCCCGCCTCCAGGAGAAGCAGGATTCCCTGACCCGCTCCGAGCGGCGAATCGCCGAGTGGCTGGAGCGCAGCTTCGAGCAGCTCGCCTTCCTGACCGTAAGCGAGATCAGCAAGCAGACCGGCGTCAGTGAGGCGACGATCGTGCGCTTCGCCCGCAAGATCGGTTTCGAGAGTTTCAGCGACCTGCAGCGGGACGTGCAGCTGGCGATGCAGCGGCAATACTCCGTGGGAACGCGGCTGGAGGCGCTGAAGGAGAAGCCGCAGGGCCCGCTGGAGCGTGCCTACCGCCGTGACGTGGAGAACCTGCGCATGACCTACGAGCATGTCGACGAGGAGGCTTTCAATGCCTCCGTCAGGTCGATAGCCCGGGCGCCGACAGTGGCTGTGGTGGGGATGCGGGCCTCGGCCGGAGTGGCCCTCTACATCTCGTTTGCGCTAAACCTGATCAGGCCCCGTGTCGTTCAGATCCGACCCGAGATCGACAACGTCCACGACCAGCTGCTCGACCTGGGGCCCGGCGACGTCCTCATCGCCGTAAGCCTCGCCAGACCGGCCCGCAAGACGCTCGAGGTCGTCCAGGAGGCGAAGCAGCGCTACGGGGTGACGGTGGTGGCCTTTACGAGCAGTACCCTCTCGGCCCTTGCGCAACGCTCGGACCATGTGCTGGTGGTCGGCAGTGAGGGGACGTTCAACAGCTATGCGGCCACCTTCAGCCTCGCAGGAGCGCTCCTGGATGCGGTGGCCGAGGGGCTGGCGCAAAGCGCGACCGCGCGCCTCGAGCGGCTCGACAACATCAACTCGGCAGACGTGTACAGCGACTGATCGCCCCGGACAGATAAGCGCATAACCGTACATCGACGCGCGAAGGCGGAACCGGCGGGAGCGCCGTCATGGCGCGTCTGTGTACGTCACCCCGGTGAGGCCGCCCTTGCAATGAACGTTTCATAAGATTACACTCCTGAAGCAAGACATTCAGATGTCCCGCGAGAGGACCCCCGTCCTCTCGTTTCCGCTTATTGGAAACGGAGTAGTAATGGATCTTTTGCAACAGCTACAAGGCGCCGTCGATCCGCAACGCCTGCAGGGGAACCTCGAATGGTTCGCGGGCGTTCGGCGTGACACCGGCGGTCCCGGCGAGGAGGCCGCCGCCCGCTACATAGAGGAGCAGCTGCGGGAGGCGGGGGCGACCGTGCGGATGCATGAGTTCTCTGCCTTCCTCAGCTACCCGCGCGAGGCGTCCCTCGAGCTGATCGGGGATGACGGGGCAGCGCTCGAGAACTTCGCCTGCGTCACCCACAGCTTCGCCCAGTCCACACCCGCCGGCGGCATCGTCGATGAGCTCATCTACCGCCCGGACGGCGATTTCAGCGACGCCCGCGGCCGTACCGTCCTGGTCGATGGCCTGTGCACCCCGGTGACCGTCCTCGAGGCGAGCCGCGCCGGCGTGAAGGCGCTGGTCTTCGTCAACCAGGGCGACGTCGTGCACAACATGATCGCGACGACCATCTGGGGGACGCCCAGCGAAGACCAGCTGGACCGGCTGCCCACCGTGAGTGCGGTGTCGATCTCCCACCCAGATGGCGAGCGCCTGAAGGCACGGCTGCAGGAGGGCACCAACACGGTGCGCCTCCGGGCGACCGTCGAGACGGGCTGGTACAACTCCCTGCTGCCCGAGGCGATCATCCCCGGCAGCGGCCCGAACAGGGAGCAGTTCGTGCTGGTGGGAGCCCACTACTGCTCCTGGGAGTTCGGCATCACCGACAACGCCACCGGCGACGCCTGCCTTCTCGAGGTGGCCCGCATCCTCGAGGCCAACAAGGACCGGCTGGACCGCTCCGTGCGCCTGTGCTGGTGGCCCGGCCACTCGCACGGTCGCTACTCCGGCAGCACCTGGTACGCCGACAACTTCTTCCATGACCTCGCCCAGAACTGCGTTGCCTATCACAACATCGACTCGCCCGGGGTCCGCGACGCCACCCACTATGTCGCCAGGCACACGACCGCCGAGATCGAGGAGTTCTGCACCGACCTCATCGAGTCGCTCACCGGTCAGGACGACGCTCCGGTGCACCGGCCCTCACGTGCTGCCGACCAGTCGTTCCTCGCGAACGGCGTCCCCGCCTTCAGCACCTACCCGTTCCTGCCCGAGGAGCACCCCGAGCGGAAGCCCTGGACGGGCGGCTGCGCCAACGCCTGGTGGTGGCACTCCAGCGCCGACACGCTCGACAAGGCCAGCGTGGAGATCCTCGCGCTGGACACCAGGATCAGCGCAACAGGCATCGCGCGCCTGGCGAACGCCAGGGTCCTGCCGCTCAACCCGCAACGAAGCGCCGAAGAGGTGCTGCGCTACGCGGAGAAGTTCGCGAAGGACACCGCCGGTCACCTCGACGCCAGCCGCTTCCTCGCGCAGGCGCGCGAGCTGCACGCCGAAGCGGGCCGGCTCGCCCGGACCGCGGCAAATGCCCGCGACGGGGAGGTCTCCCAGGAGGGCCTTGCGAGGATCAACGACGCCCTCATGCGCTACAGCCGCATAGTCATGCCGCTCGTCTACAGCAAGGGGGGCCGCTACACGCACGATCCCGCCGAGTGGACGCCCATCATGCGCAACACCCGCTCCGGCCTCTTCCCGGGCCTGGCGGCGGGGGCCGCGCTGAGCGACCTGGATGGCAGCGACCAGTACGGCTTCGTGCGCACCGGCGTGCTGCGCCAGCTGAACCGTGCGGTGGACCTGCTCGCCCAGGCGACCGGGCTTTGCCGGGATGCAGCAGACGCGATCCCGGCGGGGGAGGAAGGAGTCGCGACTGCAGCCGATTAGCCCCGGGGCAGCAGCAGCCTTTCATCAGCCATGGAATCCCTGAAGCCCGACAGGGCGTCTCGGATGCAAACCGGAGTTAGCATTCTCGGAACCGCACGTAGCGGCGGCGTAGGAAAGTAAGCAGGAGGAACTTGATGAAATCCCTTAAAGCAATAGTCCGCGGCCTTGTCGCGGCCCTGCTCATAAGCGTCCCAGCTGGTGCCCTCGCGCAGCAGGATGGCGGCGTACTGAAGGTGGCCGTCGTGAGCGAAGCCACCAGCCTCGACCCCATCACCACCAACAACGTCCCGTCGAGCATCATCTTCATGCAGATCCACGACGCCCTCGTGACCTACGACGAGGAGCTGAACATCGTCCCCATGCTCGCCACCTCCTGGGAGATAAGCGAGGACGGCCGGACCTACACCTTCCAGCTGCGCGAGGACGTCACCTTCCACAACGGCGAACCGTTCACCGCCAGCGACGTGGTCTACGCCTTCACCGCCGGTGCCGACCCGCAATACCAGAGCCAGTGGCTGGGCCGCTTCCAGCAGATCGAGGAGATCGAGGCGGTAGACGAGCACACCGTGACCCTCACCCTCCAGGCGCCCAACGCCGCCTTCCTCGACCAGATCACCTACTTCGGCATCCCCTCCAGCAGCGCCCATCAGGAGAAGGGCGCCGACGGGTACGCCATCGCTCCGGTCGGTACGGGTCCCTTCAGGTTCGTCTCCTGGAGCCGCAACGACCGGCTCGTACTCGAGCGCAACGACGAGTACTGGCTCACCCGCCCCCACCTCGACGGGGTGGAGTTCCGCGCCATCCCCGAACGCTCCGTAGCCGCCGTGGAGCTGGAAACAGGCGGAGTAGACGTCGCCATGAGCCTCAACGCCGACGACGTCCTGCGCCTCGAATCGAACCCCGACGTCACCGTGGGAACCACGCCCACCCTCAGCTACTACTACATCGCCATGAACAACCAGGCGGGCCCGCTGCAGGACGTGCGGGTGCGCAGGGCGATCCAGTACGCGCTGCCCCTCGACCAGATCATCGACACGATCTTCGGTGGCGTCGGTGCCGTGCGGGCCTACACCACCATGGCACCGGGCAGCCTCGCCTACGACGAGAGCATCCTCGAGGAGATCCCCGGCTACGACCCGCAGAAGGCGCTGGAGCTGCTGGCACAGGCGGGCTACCCCAACGGCTTCTCGACCACCCTCTACACGCCCACCGACTCCAACCGCCGCCAGCTCGCCGAGCTGGCCCAGGCCGCCCTCTCCCTCGTCGGCATAGACGTCGAGGTGAGGTCCGTCGAGCTGGGCACCATGCTCCCGCTCACCTACTCGGGTGAGGCGCCCATGTGGATCCTGGGCTGGACCTCGGGCACCGACCCCAACAACTACAGCTACGAGATGTTCTACCCGACGCCCGAGGCGTGGGAAACGGGCGGAGTCACCTACAACACCACCCGCTACGACGACCCCGAAACGGCGAAGCTCATGCTCGACGCGCGGCAAATGACCGACATGGAGGAGCGGCTCCCGCTCTACCGCCAGGCCATCCGCAACATCTTCGTGCGCGACGCCGCCCAGATCGCCGCCTACCACCAGACCTTCAACATCGGCTACCGGAACGGGGTGAACGACATCTTCCTCAACCGCAACTCGCGCATGGACCTCGTCACCATCTACAACAACGTCTGGATCGGGCAGGAGTAGGACCAAAGAACCTCAGTGAGGTGGCCGCTGGCCGTGGCCACCTCACCGCCCCTCCCCGCGACCAGCGCGGCCGGCCGGGCGAAACCGTAAGGAGAAAATGGCGGTATTTCTAGTCAGGAGACTGATCGCTCTGCTCCCCGTCCTCATCGGGGTCAGCACGGTGGTCTTCTTTATCCTGCACCTAACCCCCGGTGACCCGGCCCAACTGATGCTGGGTGACTTTGCCACGCAGGAGGCGGTAGATCAGCTGCGTGAGGAGATGGGCCTCAACGAGCCCCTCTACGTCCAGTACGGACTCTTCCTTGGCGACCTGGCGGTGGGCGACCTGGGCCGCTCGATCACGCAACGCCAACCCGTCGCCCAGCTCATCGGTGAGCGCCTCGCCGCCACCGCCGAACTGGCACTCGTCGCGATGTTCTTCGCGATCATCATTGGCCTCGCCGCCGGCGTCATCGCCGCGGCCAGGCAAAACAGCATCACCGATTACGTGACGACCGCCGGTTCGCTGCTGGGTATCTCAACCCCGATCTTCTATCTTGGCCTGCTGCTGATCCTCCTGTTCTCCCTTCAGCTGGGCTGGTTCCCCGCTTCGGGCCGCGGCCCCGCGCTGGTCACGAGCATAGGACAGCTCTTCCAGGGCAACCCGGAGCCGCTGGGCCAGTCGTTGCGCTACCTGTTCCTGCCCGCTCTCACTCTGGGCCTGTCGTTCGCGGCGCTGCTGGCCAAGATGACCCGCAACACCATGCTGGAGGTCCTGCAGAAGGACTTCATCCGCACCGCCACCGCGAAGGGGCTGCGTCGCCAGTTCGTGATCTTCAAGCACGCCCTGCGCAACGCCGGCATCCCGCTGCTGACCATCATGGGGCTGCAGTTCTCGCAACTCCTGGGCGGCTCCGTTCTCACCGAGACCGTCTTCGCCTGGCCGGGGCTGGGCAGGCTGGCCGTCGACGCGATCTTCGCCCGCGACTTCCCGCTCGTGCAGGGTGCCGTGCTGACGGTGGCGCTCATCTTCGTGCTCCTCAACCTGCTTGTGGACCTGTGCTACGGGCTCCTCGACCCCCGGGTGACCTACTCGTGAGGTGCCGACAGTGACAGACATACAGAAGGGCGGCGGCCCGGCCGCCCGCGCCAGAACCGCCCAGGCAAGGCGCAAACGCCGTCTTCCCAAGGCCGTCAAGCGCTTCACCAGCAGCTTCAACGCCATGCTGGGCCTCGCCATAACGGTATTCCTCGTCCTGGTGGCGCTCTTCGCGCCCCTCCTCGTGCACGAGAACCCCTACCAGGTAGATTTCTCCAAACTGAGCCAGCGCCTGGAACCGCCCGGGGTGAGCAGCTGGCTGGGGCGTGACAACTTTGGCCGCGACCTGTTCTCCCGGATTGTCACGGGGGCGCGGATAAGTTTGCTCGTCGGTTTCTCTGCCGTGGCAGCCGGCCTCACCGTGGGCTCGCTGCTGGGCATCATCGCCGGCTACTTCGGCGGCTTCGTCGACGAGGTCATCATGCGCTTCAACGACGTCCTCTACGCCTTCCCGTCGATCCTGCTGGCGCTGGCACTGGTTGCGGCGCTAGGCCCCAGCCTCACCAACCTGATAGCCGCCATCGCGCTCGTTTCGGTCCCCGGCTTCGCCCGGATCATGCGCAGCTCGGTGCTGCAGATCCGGGACACCGAGCTGGTCGAATCGGCCCGCTCGCTGGGAGCGCGCAACCTGCGCATCATCCTCAGGCACGTGCTTCCCAACTCGCTGGCCCCGACGGTCGCGCTGGCCAGCGCCTCGATGGCCACCGCGCTCCTCACCGAGGCCGGACTCTCCTTCCTGGGGCTGGGCGTTCAACCGCCCACGCCCTCGTGGGGCGGCATCCTCGCCGATGGCCGCGAATTCCTGCGCACGGCCCCCTTCGTCACCAATTTCGCGGGTATCGCCATCCTGCTCTCGGTGGTTGGCTTCAACCTCCTGGGCGACGGCATCCGCGACGCCATGGATCCAAGGAGCAAGCTGTGAGTAGATACGTACGCCGCAAGTCCCTCGCCCCCCGCCGGCCCTCCGTGCGCAGGCCGGCCTCCTATCGCCCCGAGACCCCCTTCGCGCCGTCCGAGAGCATGGATGACGAGTGGCTTGATGAGGAGCAGGAGTTCGACGGGGAGGGGGCCGGGCAGCACCGCGAGGATGCTATGCCCGAGCCGGACGAAGAGGACGAACCGCAGGAGGTCACCCAAGACTCCGGCCCTCTGGCAAACGATCCGCTCGGCGCGGCAATCGCCCGGTTGGCCCACAAGGAACACGTACTCCTGGAGCGCAACCGCAAATCTCTCGACGGCCAGGCCCGGGACAGGACGAAGAGGCGGCGCGTGCGCGTAGAGCGCGCGGCCGCCGTACGCGCAAGTGGAGGAAAGCAGTGAGAATAGAAATCAACAACGCAGAGCTGTTCGTGGACGTCCAGGGCGAAAGCGGGCCCGGCATCATCGCCCATCACGGCGCCCCGGGCCTGAGCAGCCACGCAGAACCGAAGGCGGCCTTCGGGCCATTGGCCGACCGGCACCGGGTGGTGACCTTCGATGCGCGCGGCAGCGGCGTGTCGGATGCGCGGCCGCCCTACACGCATGAGCAGTGGGTCGCCGACATCGACGGGCTGCGCGAGCACTTCGGCTTCGAGCGGTTCATCATGGCGGGCGGCTCCTACGGGGGGTTCCTCTCCCTCGAGTACGCCATTCGCCATCCCGAGCGGGTGAGCCACATCATCCTGCGCGATACTGCGGCACGCGACTACGGCCACATCGCCAGGCAGAACGCACTGGCGCGCGCCAGGGAGTTCCCGGCGATCACCGAGGAGGTCCTGGGCCACGTCTTCGACGGCACCGTGCGGGACAACGACCACTACCGCGAGGTGTGGGAGGCGATCGCTCCGCTCTACGACAAGAACCCGGACCCGGAGAAGATCCGCGCCCGCATAGAGGGCATCAACTTCAACTACGAGACGAAGAACTTCGCCTTCTCACAGAACCTGCCCAACTACGACGTTCGTGAGCAGCTGCACAAGATCACCTGCCCCGTGCTCATCACCGTGGGCCGCCACGACTGGATCACGCCGGTCGAGGCCAGCGAGGAGCTGCACTCCCTCCTGCCCAACAGCGAACTGGCCATCTTCGAGAACTCCGGCCACTCGCCCCAGCAGGAGGAGCGGGAGCTGTGGCTCGCCACAATCCGCGACTTCCTGACCCGCCACGGAGCCTACGAAGAGGCGGCGGCGCAGGCGTAGTAACCCGGAACTCCCTGAAAGAGCTGGCGCCAGCGGGACTGATCCCGCTGGCGCCACTTAAATGACCGGTTACCGGTATCCGTCAGTGGGCGTGCCCGTGCTCCAGCTCGCCGGGCTTGACCGGCAGCTTGTTCCCCCGGAACATGAAGGCGGCTATCGCCGTGGTGAAAGGTACCGCGAGAACGAGGCCTAT
>CALKAI010000066.1 GCA_937983275.1 uncultured Trueperaceae bacterium
CATGGCCTTGCTGGTGACGCTTCCGATCTGGTTCTTTGCTACTGCCGGCAGTGCGTCGAACACCAGCTCGAGTGGCTTCCCGACCATGTTTGAGAGCTTGACGTGATAGGGAACCACCTCGAGGCGTCTCTTCGCATCCCGTAACTCCGCCAGGTGAACCTCTGAGAGGGACAAGCGTCCTCCATTCTTCAAGCTCGGTGGCCGTGGACTGGTGTCCGGCCCGGGAGAGGGGCGCTTCCGTGAGCCAGATTATGCGGGGCGGCTGCCATGGTCAGAGTCCGAGGCTACGACCAGAGGTTTTCCTCTGCGAAAGGATGGCCGCCGGCGGCTTAATCAAAGTCAATTTCGAGCGTGTAGCGATTCCTGCCCTTGGACTCGAGTTCGAGCTCGAACTCCATACTTTTCCGGCGGTACTCTGCCTCGATCTCGTCCTTGTCACGGTCGATCTCGGTGCGTCGCCACCCGGCGCGTACCAGTTGCTGATGGAAGTGCTCGTAGACGTCATGCAGGCGCGCATTGCTCGAAAAGGTGCTCTCCGAGTCTTTCCGGCCACTGCTTTGGCTCGTTACGACGGAACCCGGGTACGGCATGAGATCGAGGTAAGGGTTCAAGGGATCGACGGGGGCGTATGGGCGGGGCGCTCTGTCAGTGCGGCCGGTGACCACCTGGAACTGCGCGGTAGCCGTCGCCCAGTCCTTCTGCGGGAGGGGGCGAACGACGATCGACAGGGCGCGGGCGAATCCCTCATCACCAAGCTGCGAGGTGGCGAGGAGGTCGCGCTCGTTGTTGAACGAAGCCAGTGAGCGAGTGTCGAGCGGATCCCGGGACGCGACGGCAACTACCTTTGCGAGGCCGCCGGGAGCGTCAACGGCAAACGTGTAGTTGGCGCGATCCGGCGGGAAGTAGCGGGTCTCGCCGGCTGGGAGGAATGCATCCCGTCCATCGCTGAAGCGGTTTGGCAGGATCTGCACGACTTCGCCCGACGAGCTCACGCTGAACAGGTAGACGTAGTTGCCCTCACTGACGCGAACGCCAACCCGGATCGGCTCGCCCACCCGGTATGTTGGAAGACCGTTCCTGTCGGGTGCTCTGTCGAGCCACACGTCGACATCGAAACTTGGGGCCGGGTTTACGACGATCGCCTGCGGGCTTATGTCACCCGGTTGGGCGAAAGAGGCAGAGACAGACAACAAGGCGATCAGGACGACACGAACGATTGCTTTGCGCATTGCGGATACCTCCAGGTCGCCGGCAAGATATCAACGACGACGCGTGGAGGGGTGGCAATCACATGAAGAGTTGTTCATCAGCACCCCCGTCCAAGGCAATGTGCGCTGCTACTGTGGTTCATCTGACACGGCTCCCTGGCCAATATTGACGCCCGGACAACTTCCCCTACACTCGGGGCATGGCACCTGTAACTGTCCCAACACTGAAGCTCCTGAGCGGCCCCGAAATCCCTGTGCTTGGCCTGGGCACCTACCCTCTGGACAACAACGAAGCTGAGCGGGTGG
>CALKAI010000067.1 GCA_937983275.1 uncultured Trueperaceae bacterium
GGCATTAAAGGAGAAAGGCCGGCGCCCCCGCTACCGGCCTTTCACTTGCGGATGTTTCCGCTGCCCCCGTGATTCAAAGGATACCCGTAAGGCGGGGGTGGGGAAAGAGACGGGTGTCCATTGCCGATGGTGACAAGTGTCCCAGTAGGGCCAGTCAGCCGCGCGACAGCCATTCGAGGTCGGTCCGTGTCAGGCGGTGCGGCGCGTCGGCTGGCTGCCAGTGGCGGGCGTGCTGGGCCAGTTCCTGGGGCGTGACGGGCCTGTGCTCGGGGAGCAGGCCCAGGCTGTGAGCCAGCAGGCCCACGACCCTGCCGGGATCTATACCTGCGCTCCTCAGCGACTCCAGGGTGAGCGAGCCGCGCCGCTTGGCCATCCGTTCGCCGGTCTCGTCGAGCAGCAGCGGCACGTGGGCGAAGCGGGGCGGTTTCGCCCCCAGGCGCCGGTAGAGGAGGAGCTGGGCGGCGGTGGAGGGGAGCAGGTCGGCACCGCGTACGACCTCCTCGATGCCCATGGCGATGTCGTCGACGACGACGGCGAGCTGGTAGGCCCAGGCGCCGTCGGCCCTCCTCAGGACGATGTCGCCCACATCGCGCAGGGCGTCGAAGCGCTGCGGGCCCAGGAAGGCGTCCTCGAACTTGAGCTCGCCGGGCTCGACCCGGAGCCGCAGGGCGGGCTGCTTCCCCTGCGCCCGCTTTTCGGCTACGACCCTCTCGTTCAGCCTCCGCTGTGCCTCCCCGTACACGGGTGCCTGGCCGTGCGGGGCGCTGGAGAGCTCGCGCAGTTCGCGCCGGGAGAGGTAGCACTCGAAGATGAGGCCCTGCCGCGTGAGTCGTGCGAGGGCCGCCTCGTAAAGGTGGTGCCGTTCCGATTGCCGGTAGGGAGCGTGGGGACCGCCCACGTCGGGGCCTTCATCCCAGTCGAGGCCCAGCCAGGCGAGTTCGTGCAGGTTCCCCTCGACGGCCTGGGCGACCGTGCGGGGTTCGTCGAGGTCCTCGACGCGCAACACGAAGCTGGAGCCCTGCGAGCGCGCCCGCAGCCAGGCCACGAGGGCCGTGCGGGCGTTGCCCAGGTGGAGGGAGCCTGTGGGGCTGGGGGCGTAGCGGCCGCGGCTCACCTGCGTACCGGCTGGACCAGGCTCAGGCGGGCCTGGTGCGGACGAAGTCGAGCCACGAGGCCGCGCCGCCAAACTCCTCGACCACGGAGGTGTTCGGTTCGCTGCGGAAGGTGGCCAGCCTCGAGGCGACCTCCTGGCGCAGCTGCTCCAGGCAGTTGCTGATGAGGTCGCTGCTGTAGCCGCGCTCGCGAAGCTCCACGACCATCTCCATGGTGATCACGAGACCCAGGACACGGCCCAGGTCGACGAGGCTGCGCTGCGGCAGGTCGTTGCCGAGGCGAAAGTGGGTGAGGTTCTTCAGCAGCTCGGCGGCCCGCGCGCTGCCCTTGTACGACGCCAGGAAGTCGTGCAGGTTCACGTGCTTGCGGCGCTGCATGAGCTTGAGCAGAGATTGCGCGAGCTGCTCGTAGAGGATGTCGTTGGAGCCCTCGAAGATCTGGAAGGGCCGGCTGTCCACGAGGGAGCGGCCGGCGATGTGGCCAAACCGGTAACCCTTGGCGCCCACCAGCTGCAGCAGCGATTGGGCCGCCTCGTGCATGAAGTCCGTGACGACCGCCTTCAGGGCGTTGGCGCGAATGCCCTCCTTGGAGAGGTCGCTGCTCAGGTGGGCATGCTCGGCCGAGAAGGTGCACATCGCCGTCGCCGCGGTGACCGTGGCCTGCATGCGGGCGATGCGCCGCCGCACCTGGTCGTAGCTGAACAGGCTCTTGCCGCCCACGTTGCGCTGCTGCACGTGCTCGACGGCCTCATCGAGCATGCGGCGCAGGAAGCCGAGCGCGATGCCCGGGAACTGCAGGCGGCTGCGGTGCAGCAGGTCGAGCATCATGGTGAGCCCGGTCTTGTGCGGCACCAGCCGCTGCTCCTCGGGGATCTGCACGTCGATGCGGCTGCGGCCGTAGGGGATCTGGTAGAGGCCCAGGTTGTCGAACATCTCCTCGACCTGGACGGCCTGCTCCGGGCGGTGGCTGTCGGCGATGAAGAAGCCGATGTCGCGCCCTAGCGCCCCGTCCGGGCCACGCGAGCGGGCGAGAACCAGCCAGTAGTCGGCGAGGCCGGTGAGGCCCGCCCAGTGCTTCACGCCCTTGATATGGAACCGGCCGCCGTCGCCGTCCTGGAGGAAGCTGGTGCGCATGTTCAGCGCGTCGGAGCCGAAGTCTGGCTCGGTCATCATGAGCCCGCCCATGTTCTGGTGCAGCAGGAAACGCCCGAAGATGTCGCCCTTTACCTCCTCGCGGGCGTACTTGGAGACGGGTTGCAGGAAGAGTGCACCGTTGATGCCCAGTGTCAGGCACAGGCCCAGCGATTCGTAGGAGGTGGCGTCGAGGACGGCCAGCGACTCGTGCGGCTGTTCGCCCCGCCCGCCGTGGCTGGCCGGAATGAAGGGCGTTAGCGGCCCCCGGCTCAGGATCTCGCGGGTGATGGAGGGCGGCAGTCCACGGTTCGAGTCGATGTGCAGGTCGCTCGCCCGCTCACGGAAGATGCTCCGGAGCGTCTGTTGATAGTTCGTCAGAAAGGCAGAGAAATCCTTCTGCGCAGGCATGGTCTTCGAGCGCATGGCCACCATTATGGCCCGATAAGCCCGGTCGGGTTGCTCACGTGCCGGTCAGGGCCGCGAACGCTGTGGAACTGCCACTCTGAGATCCGGGCATCCTACTCGTCGAAGACGACCTGTGAGTCGCGCATCTCCCGGATGCGTGCGAGCGAGACGACGGGGATTTTGAGGGGGGCGAGTCTTTCTCTGCCTCCCTGGAAGGTCTTCTCGACCACGAAGCCGGCGCCCAGCAGCACGCCTCCAACCGCGGTGACGAGCTGGGCGAGCGCGCCCACGGTGTGGCCGCTGGCGAGGAAGTCGTCGATCACGAGGATCCGCTCGCCGCGCCTGAGGTACTCGGGGGAGACGTGCAGCGTCACCTGGCCGCCGCGGGTTGGCGACCGCGCGATCGCCTCGAGCGACTTGGGCATGGTGAGCGGGCGGCTCTTCTTGGCGAAGATCACGGGCACGCCGTAGGCGGCGGCCGTCGCGAAGGCCGGCCCGATGCCCGAGCTCTCCACGGTGAGGATCTTGTCGACCGCGCCGATCTCGAGGTTGTCGAAGCGCGACCGGAACTCCTCGCCCATGCGCAGGGTGAAGCCCGGGTGGAGCTGGTGGTTCAGGAAGCTGTCGACCTTGAGGATGCCGCCCGGGAGGACCTCACCTTCCCGGGCGATGCGTTCTTGCAGTTCAGTCATTCAACCCCTTGAGGCGGCCCGCTCGGGCTCGCTCGAAGCTGCGCCCAGCTCCCTCAGGAAGAAGGAGTAGATCTGGGCGTGCTCCTCGATTATCGCCTCGGTCGGTTTGCCCATGCCGTGTCCTGCGCGGGTTTCCACCCGCAGCAGGATGGGGTTGCCGCAACCCTGGGCCTCCTGCATGCGGGCGGCGAACTTGAAGGAGTGCGCCGGCACGACGCGGTCGTCGTGGTCACCGGTTGTGATCAGCAGCGACGGGTAGCAGGCGCCGTCCTTCACGTTGTGCAGGGGCGAATAGGCGTGGAGGAAGGGGAAGTGCTCCGGGTTGTCGGCACGACCGTAATCGCTGGCCCAGCGCGCGCCGATCGTGAAGAGGTGGTAGCGCAGCATGTCGAGCACGCCCACCTGGGCGTTGACGGCGCCGAAGAGGTCGGGCCGCTGGGTCATGCAGGCGCCCACGAGAAGGCCGCCGTTGGAGCCGCCCTGAATCGCCAGGCGTTCCGGCTTCGTTACGCCGGATTCGACGAGATGCTCGGCGCAGGCGATGAAGTCGTCGAAGACGTTCTGCTTGCGCTCCAGGGTGCCGGCCTCGTGCCACTCGCGGCCGTACTCGCCGCCGCCGCGCAGGTTGGCGACCGCGAGGACTGCGCCCTCCTCCAGCCAGGCGAGGCGGCTGGCAGAGAACACCGGTGTCAGCGAAATGTTGAATCCCCCGTAGCCGTAGAGGAGCGTCGGGTTCTCGCCGTTCAGGTCGAGGTCGCGCCTGGCCACGCGGAAGTAGGGCACGCGCGTGCCGTCCCGGGAGGTGGCGAACTGCTGGGTCACTTCATAGGCGTCTGCAGCGAAGTCGACGACGGAGTCGGTTAGGCGTTCGATCCCGCCACTGCTCCTGTCGAAGCGGTAGGCGGTCGGCGGTTCGATGAACGACGTCCAGGTGAAGAAGGCCTCGTCGTCCTCGCGCCGGGCGTCGAGGCCGGCGACGCTGCCCAGGCCGGGCAGCTGGACCTCGCCGCGCTCCTCCCCGCCGGTGCTCACGCGGCGCAGGCGGTGGGTGGCGTGCTCCTGGTAGAGGAGCAGGAACTCGTCCTGCAGCATGACGGCCGCCTCGAGCAGGTGCTCGCGCTCGGGCACGATCTCGCGCCACTCCTGCGGCGCATCGAGGTCGACGGTGACGATCCGGCCGCGCCCCTCGCCCTGGTCGGTCTTCAGGTAGAAGGTGTCGCCGTCGTTGCCCAGCCACTGCACCTGGTTTTCGAACTCGCTCACCAGCGGCCGCCACTCGCTGCCGTCCATCTCGCGGTAGTAGAGGAGGTTGCGGGGTTCGGTGCTGCGCGAGATGTACAAGAGGAGGTAGCGGTCGTCGTCGGAGCGGACGGTGTGGAACATCCACTCCGGTTCCTGTGCCCGTTCGTAAACGATTTCGTCCTGCGCCTGCTGCGTGCCCAGCCGGTGGAACATGAGCCGGGGCGCCTCGTTGCTGCCCGTCAGATGGTCGCCGGCGGGTTCGGGGAAGCGCTGGTAGAAGACTCCGCCGCTGCCCGGGTGCCAGGTGGCGTAACTGAACTTCACCCAGTCGAGCCGGTCGGGCAGGTCCTCACCGGTTGCGATGTCGCGGAAGTGCCAGGTCATCCAGTCGGAGCCACCCTCGCTCGTCGCATAGGCAATGATCTTGCCGTCGGGGCTCACCGACCAGAGGTTCATCGCGACGCGCCCATCGTCGGAGAAGGTGTTGGGATCGAGCAGGACGCGCCCTTCGTCCCTGGGGTCGTCCATCACGTAGAGGACGTTCTGGTTCTGCAGGCCGCTGTTGCGCAGCTGGAAGTAGCGGCCACCCCGGTGAATTGGGGCCCAGAACTTCGCGTAATCCCACAACTCCCTGAGCCGCTCCCGCAGGCGCCCGGTACCCGGCGTGTCCGCGAAGTACTCCTGCGTCAGGGCATTCTGCGCCTCGATCCACTCGCGCACCTCGGGCGTGCTGGCGGGCTGCTCGAGCCAGCGGTAGGGGTCGTGGACCGATGTCCCGAAAAAGTCGTCGA
>CALKAI010000068.1 GCA_937983275.1 uncultured Trueperaceae bacterium
CGGGATGGGAATGCAGAGAGCATAGGCTCCAATCCATTCGCACGCGTCATACCTTTGGCGGAAGGGCTATCCTCGGGGCAGTGAACGCCACCGCAAGAGTCACACCCCCGCTGGACGAGGTGAAGGGACTAACCACTCCCAGCCTCCTACTGGACGAAGCGCGCATGCTCCAGAATTCGCAGCGGCTGCGCCGGCACCTCGACGGACTGGGTGTAGCCCTGCGCCCTCACCTGAAGACGGTCAAGTCGGTCGACGCGGCCCGCCGCCTGCTGACCGGAGGCGACGGCCCGGCCGCCGTCTCAACCCTCAAGGAGGCACAGGAGTTCGCCAATGCCGGCGTGCGCGACATCCTCTACGCCGTCGGCATAGGCCCCGCGAAGCTGCCCCGCGTGCTGGAAATCCGTCGCAGCGGCTGTGACCTGACGATCATCCTCGACTCGCTCGAACAGGCCATGGCCGTCGCCCAGGCCTCCCGGGACAGCGGAGACGCCATACCGGTGCTCATCGAGATCGACTCGGACGGCCACCGCTCCGGTCTCGATCCCGACTCGCCCGATGTCGTCGGGATAGGCCGTGCCCTGGAGGAGGGCGGGGCACAACTGCGCGGTGTGATGACCCACGCCGGCGAAAGCTATCACGCCGTCGGACCCGAAGCTCTCACCCGCTTTGCCGAGCGTGAACGGGACGCCGCCGTGGCGGCCGCCGAAAAGCTACGCGATGCCGGCCTGCCCGCACCGGTCGTGAGTGTCGGGTCCACGCCCACGGCCCACTTCGCCCGCGACCTGAGCGGAGTCACCGAGGTGCGCGCCGGCGTCTACCCGTTCTTCGACCTCGTAATGGCCGGCATCGGGGTGTGCGGCCTCGACGAAATCGCGATCTCCGTACTTACAGCGGTCATTGGCCATCAGCAGGAGCAGGGCTGGATCATGATCGACGCCGGCTGGATGGCGCTCTCGCGCGATCGCGGCACGGCCAGCCAGGCGGTAGATCAGGGATACGGGGTGGTATGTGACATCAACGGCGAGGTCATTCCTGACCTCATCGTGACCGCCACCAGCCAGGAGCATGGCGTCATATCGCTCCGCGAGGGAAGCAGCGCGGAACTGCCCGAGCTGCCCATCGGGACGCTGCTGCGGATCCTGCCCAATCACGCCTGCGCGACAGCATCGCAGTTCGACCAGTACGAGGTGTTTCCGGCCGGAGCGGGCGGGCTGCAGCAGTGGCCGCGCTTCCGGGGCTGGTAGGTCGGGAGCCGATACGGACACGCTTCGGTACGTTCCGTACTAATCTCAGAAAATGAACACGAGCAGCAGCCAGACCGATGCAGGCAACTTCAGACTGGAAGAGGCGATCGCCCTCCTTGACCGCACGCCCCGCACACTCGAGGCCCTGCTCTCCGGACTCGACCGAGCGTGGGTAGACGCGAACGAGGGCGAGGGGACCTGGACGGCCCACCAGGTTGTGATACACCTCCTGCAGACCGAACGGAGCAGCTGGATACCCCGCGTCCAGCACATTCTCCAGGGCAACACGGCCCCGTTTCCTCCGGTGGACCGCACCGCCGGCTTCGACGAGGGAAGCACGCTAAGCATGCAGGAACTGCTCGACCAGTTCGCCGACCAGCGCCGAGCAAACCTCGAAACCCTGCGCGGGATAAACCCGTCACCGGACCAGTTGGCCCTCACCGGACAGCACCCCCAGTTCGGCACCGTCCAGCTCGGCCAGCTGTTGGCGACCTGGACTGTTCACGACCTCACCCACCTCGCGCAAATCGCCCGCGTAATGGCCAAGCGTTACACCCACGACGTGGGACCGTGGATCGCCAATCTCTCCATCCTGCAGGACCGGAACGTGTAGGATGGCAACCGGGCGCTCGTCAGGTGCGCGAGGACGCGCCCTTCAATGACCTCACGTACCTGTCGAGAATAAGAGGCCAACGTAGCAGCAGGCAGGCTGAAAGGAGAGTGCGCCGTGCGAAGAGTCCGATACCAGGTCGCATGCAGCCTCGACGGCTACATCGCCGACGAGGACGGCGGCTACGACTGGATAGTCGCGGACGAGGAGATCGACTTCTCGGACCTGTACGCGCAGTTCGACACTCTCCTCATGGGCCGCAAGACCTGGGAGGTGGTGGAGAAGCAGATCTCTGCCATGCCCGAACTGCAGGCGATGAAGATCCTGGTTTTCTCTGCCGAGCTCGGGGACGTGCCCGGCGGTCACCGGGTCGTGCGCCCCGAGGAAGCCACTGCCGTCGTCGAGGAGTTACGGGAGGGGGACGGCAAGGACATCTGGCTGTACGGCGGCGGAGAACTGTTCCGCAGCCTCCTCGAACCCGGCCTCGTCGACACCGTCGAACTGGCCATCATCCCCGTTCTGCTCGGCAAGGGCTTGCCGTTCCTGCCACGGACCGAACAGCGCTGGCCGCTGCGCCTCACCGGCCAACGCACCTACCGGCAAAGCGGCATCGTGCTGCTCGAGTACGACGTCGATTACGGGTAACCGGAACCCTGTGCTAAGCTGAACGCGCTCCAACGGAAACCCCTTGGAGTACCCCTCGCCTTTCAGGAGGAGACCGGACCCGTGCGCAACACACGCTGATTGAAGATGGACAGTAACTGAACGTCTTTTCCTCTGCCTGAGAGAGGTCAGCGTGAGCACAGTCAAGGTCACCGGCGTCGCCAAGAGTTTTGGCGAGCGCCAGCTATTCCACGACGTATCCCTGCAACTGAACCCCGGCGAGCGTGCGGCCCTGATAGGCCGTAACGGCACCGGCAAGAGCACCCTGCTGCAAATCATCGCAGGGCTGGAACCGGCCGACGCCGGAACCGTCCACATGAACGGGCGAACTGCGCTCCTCGCGCAGGACCCCGCCAGGAGTGGCGGTACCCTGCTGGATTTCGTGACACCACCCGGGCTGCTCGCCGCGCAACAGGCGCTGGCGGCGGCCCAGGCGAATCTCGAGAACCCCACCGAGGAGAATCTCGTCGCCTACGGCGATGCGGAGGCGCACTACCGCGCCCTGGGCGGCTACGACTTCGAGCCCCGGGCCGCCGCGGTTCTTGACGGCCTGGGCCTGGAGGCGAGCGGGCGCACCGAAAACCTTTCAGGCGGAGAACTCCGCCGCGCCACCCTCGCCGCCCTCCTCCTCACCCCCGCAGACCTGCTGCTCCTCGACGAGCCCACCAACCACCTCGACACGGCCGGACGCGAGTGGCTGGAGGGGTGGCTGCAGAGCCACGAGAGTGCCGTCCTGGTCGTCTCCCACGATCGCGCCTTCCTCGACGCGGTCGCCACCAGAGTCTTCGAACTGGAGCGCGGGCGCATGAACGAGTACCCGGGCAACTACAGCGCGGCGATGGAGCTGAAGCGCACCCTCGAGCTAGCCCACGAGCGGGCCTGGGAGGCACAGGAGCGCAAGGCGGCCGCGCTGCGTGAGGAGCTGGGCAGGCTTGGCTCGGCCAGCAGGAGCGCCGGCAAGTTCAACCACCGGCGCGCGGGCAACCAGGCGCTGCTGCACGCCAAGAACAAGGCGCAGAACGTCTCGAACACGCTCGCCCGGCGCGCGAAGGCCCTGCAGACGAGGCTCGAGCGCATGAACGAGATAGAGCAACCCTTCAGGGACAGGTTACGGGTGCGGGTACCGCTCCCCGATGTGCCCAC
>CALKAI010000069.1 GCA_937983275.1 uncultured Trueperaceae bacterium
TGCCCTGGTGATCCGGCGAGCCGCGGCCACGCCACACCCAGTTGGGGTAGCCGTCGCGGCCCTCCTCGGCGCTGCCCTCGCGTACGTCGCGCCACGAGTCGTCCAGGTGGCTGCGCATCATCTCGGTCAGGTCGTCGACCCGGTCCAGCAGGCGCAGGTCGCCGGTGTGCCGGAAGGCCAGCAGCAGCGCGCTGGAGTGCGTGTAGACCAGCCGTCCATACTCGTAGAGGTTGTCCGAGTTGGCGAGCCGCTCGATGTACTCGCGCTGCTGCGGATCGTCTATCGACTCCCAGAGCAGCGAGTGGAAGCGCGCGGCGTCACCCGGTAGGCCTCCGGCATCGAATCCGGGATCGCCGCGCAGCTCCACCTGGCCCGCCCGCAAGTCGGGATCATCGGCATTCGCCAGCTGTGCCGCGAAGGAGGTGGTGGGCCCGGCATCGCCGATCGCCGGCGCGCACCCCGCCACGAAGAGCACCAGCAGCAGGCTTACCGTGAACCAGGTTCTGCGCCAATCGGATCCATGGTCACTTTTCTGATTACGCACAACCGTAACGGTAGGACAACAGAGCGGGAAGCACCGTACCGAGTGCACCACCCGGCCCCATTAATCTTCGCGCCGCCTGTGACAGCTGAAGCCGGCTAATCAGCCCCTCATTGTGAAATGGGGGAGGGGGGAAAGCCAATGAAAGTCAGTTACGTCACCATGCAGTTCCCGGCACCCAGCGAGGTGTTCGCGAGCAACGATGTGCGGTGGCTCAGGAGGCATCTGGACGGGATAAGCGTACACAGCATGCGCTTCCCCGCCAAGACACACGACGAGCTGCTGGAACAGCGCGGCCTGGCCGGCGTGCGCGTCACCAGCGCCAGCTGGGGTAGCGCAGCCCGGGGCATGCTGCACGCCCTCGGGCGGCCCGGGCTCCTGGCCCGTGCGACCGCCTGGCTGTGGCGCAACTCCCGTCGGTCGCGGGGAGAGCTCGCCAAGGCGCTGCTCCTCCTGCCCCGCGGGTTCGACATCCTGCGCGAGCTGGAACGCGAGCGGCCTGACGTCGTGCACGTCTACTGGGGCCACTACCCGGCGCTGGTCGGCTGGCTGGTGCAGGAGGCGATGCCGGAAACGGCCACCTCGATCGGCTTCGTCGCCTACGACCTCGAGCAGGAGTGGGGCGGCAGCCGCGATGTGGCGCGGCGGGCGCAGCTGGTGCGGACATCGGCCCGCTCCAACGTCGAGCATGTCGCCCGCGCCTACGGCGTGCCTGCGGACCAGGTCGAGGTGATCTACGACGGCATCGATCTGGAGCGCATCGAACGGCTAAGCCGCGGCCGGGAGAAGGTGTCCGGACGCATGGCGATAGTTGCCCGCATGACCGAGCGGAAGGGGATCTTCGAGGCGGTCGAGGTAGTCGCCAGACTCCGGGCGACGCATCCCCAGGCGCACCTGCGCGTCCTGGGCGACGGTCCCGACCTGCCGCGGCTGCGCGCGCGGGCCCGCGAACTGGGCGTCGAGGATGCCGTCCACTTCCTGGGCCACGTCGATCACGACACGGTGATCGAGGAGCTGGCGGCCGCCCAGGTGCTGCTGCTGCCCACCCGGGCCTACGGCGAGCGCCTCCCCAACGTCGTCAAGGAGGGGATGGCCTGCGGCTGCATCTGCATCACCAGCTACACCACCGGACTCGAGGAGCTCGTGGAGCACGAGCGCACCGGCTTCGTCATCCCCTGGCAGGATATCGACGCCATGAGCTCGGTCGCCGCCCGGGTAATGGAGGGCGACCCGGCGCTGGAACCCGTCCGCGAACGTGCCCGCGAGCACGTCTACGAGAACTTCGGGCTGGCCGGCAACTGCGCCCGCTACCTGGAGTTGTGGCAGCAGTCCCTGGGCCGCCAGGCCGGGAGGCCCGCCACCCGCGAGGAAACACCACCGGAGCTGGCCACCACCTGAGCCGTCAGCAAGGGAGAGTCTTCGCGGTGGTTCCGGCGTGCCGGATGCAGGTCAGGGTCAGGCACGCGAGGGACCCCGCGGTTGCGCGCGCGAGGCGCGGAAGGAAGTGGAATTCACCATGATGACTAACCTCCTGAATGTCTACTACCGCATGCCGCAGCCCATGCGCAGCGTCATGGCCACCGGCTACGGCTACATGGTGCGCTCGCGCCGCTACGGCAAGCTCACCCGGGAACTGGTCAACGTCGCCCACAAGCGCGAGCAGTGGAGCGCCCAGGAGTGGCGGGAGTGGCAGGAGGCAAAGCTGTACCGGCTGCTCGACCACGCCGCCACCAGGGTTCCCTACTACCGGCAGCACTGGCAGGAACGACGGGCGCAGGGCGACCTGAGTTCCTGGCTGGAGCTGGAGAACTGGCCGGTCCTCCGCAAGGACGCGGTGCGCGAGCGGCCAGAGGAGTTCATTGCCGAAGGCCTGCGCCACAAGCTCTACTGGGACCGCACCAGCGGTTCGACCGGCAAGCCGATCAAGACCTGGAAGGGCAGGCGCGTCTACCAGGAGTGGTACGGACTGGTCGAGGCACGCTGGCGCAACTGGTACGGCGTCACCTTCGAGGACCGCTGGGCGATCTTCGGCGGCCGGGTGGTAACACCGTTCGGCCAGGAGAACCCGCCCTACTGGGTGTGGAACGCCGGCATGAACCAGCTCTACCTCTCCTCCTTCCATGTGAAGCCGCAGAACACGCAGCACTACCTTGACGCGCTACGCGAACACCGGATCGAGTACATCCTGGGCTACACCTCCTCCATCTACGCGCTCGCCCAGCAGGTGCTCGAGCAGGGCCTGCAGGCGCCGAAGCTCCGGGTGGTCGTCACCAACGGGGAGCCCCTGCTCGACCAGCAGCGCCGCGTCATCGAGCAGGCCTTCTCCTGCTCGGCGCGGGTGACCTACGGCATGTCCGAGAAGGTGGCCGCCGCCAGCGAGTGCGAGGCCGGCAACCTCCATCTGTGGCCCGAGGTGGGCTGCCTGGAGGTGCTCGACGACAGCCGCGACGTCCGGGTCGCCCCCGGCGTCGACGGCCGCATCGTCTCCACCTCGCTGCTGAACACCGACATGCCGCTCATCCGGTACGAGGTGGGCGACCGGGGTGCGCTGGGTCAGGGGGGCAGCTGCGAGTGCGGCCGCTCCTTGCCCCTGCTCGAGCGGGTGGTGGGGCGCCTGAGCGACACCCTGCTCACCCGGGACGGCCGTCGCGTCTTCTACCTGTACCCGGTGTTCTTCGAGCTGCCCATCAAGGAGGCGCAGGTGATCCAGGAGGGACTCGACCTGCTGCGGGTTCGCCTGGTGCCGGCAGGGGATTACGGCGAGCTGACGGGCAAGGAGATCGTCCGGCGGCTACGGCAACGGCTGGGCGACGTGCGGGTCGAGATCGAACTCGTGGAACACATCGAGCGGGAAGCAACAGGCAAGTTCCGGGCGGTCATCTGCAAGGTCGAAGGGACGGCGGTCCGGGCCTGATCCCGCCGCCGCGTGTGACTGCTGGCAGTGCCGTCCGGCGGCCGGGACCTAGAGTAGTTCCTGCACCGCCAGGCGCCCACGGGGGAGCCGCCGGCCGGTTACTCTAACGGGGACATAAGGCCGCATCGGTGTGTCCGAAATGCGCAATGAGAGGTTTTTTGTGAGCGAGAAAATAGCCGTGATTGGCCTGGGTTACGTAGGTTTGCCAGTTGCAGTCGCGCTGGCCCGCAAGTTCCCGACGGTAGGTTTCGACATCAGTTCCAGGCGGGTGCAGGAGTTGCGGAACGGCACCGACCGCACGCGCGAGGTTGAGCCCGAGGACCTGCAGGCGAGCACGCTGACCTTCACCTCCGATCCGGGCGACCTGAAGGGGACCACCATGTTCGTCGTGGCGGTGCCCACGCCCATCGACGTGAACCGCAGGCCCGACCTGGCTCCGCTGGAGGGCGCCTCGCGCACGATCGGCAGCGTCATCGAACCGGGCGCGGTGGTGGTCTTCGAGTCGACCGTCTACCCGGGCGTCACCGAGGAGTTCTGCGGGCCCATCATCGAGGAGGTCTCCGGACTGAAGGCGGGCGTGGACTTCAAGCTGGGCTACTCACCGGAGCGCATCAACCCGGGCGACAAGGAGCACACCCTCGAACGGATCACGAAGGTCGTTTCCGGCCAGGACGAGGAGTCGCTGGAGCGGATCGCCCGCGTCTACGAGAGCGTGGTCGACGCGGGCATCTACCGTGCACCCACGATCAAGGTGGCCGAGGCCGCGAAGGTCATCGAGAACACCCAGCGCGACCTGAACATCGCCCTGATGAACGAGCTGGTGCTGATCTTCGACCGCATGGACATCTCGACCACCGATGTCATCGAGGCGGCCGCGACCAAGTGGAACTTTCTGCCCTTCCAGCCGGGCCTGGTGGGCGGCCACTGCATCGGTGTCGACCCCTACTACCTGACGAACAAGGCAGAGGAACTCGGCTACACCCCACAGGTCATCCTCTCCGGCCGCCGTATCAACGACGGCATGGGCCGGTTCGTCGCCCAGAAGCTGGTGAAGATGCTCGCCAGCGGCGGCGTGCCGCTGGGCCGCGCCCGCGTGGGCGTCCTGGGCGTGACCTTCAAGGAGAACGTGCCGGACATGCGCAACAGCCGCGTGCCCGACATCATCGATGAGCTGCGCGAGTACGGCATCGAACCGCTGGTGCACGACCCGCTCGTCGATGCTCCCGACGCAAGGGATGAACTGCAGCTGCAGCTTAGCGACTGGGAGGACCTGGAGGGGCTGGATGGCCTCATCCTCGCCGTGCCCCACGAGCAGTACCCGGATATGGTGTGCAACGAGCTGGCCCGGCTGGTGAAACCGAACGCCGCGATCGTCGACGTCAAGGCGATGTTGCGGGAGCGGACCCTGCCGGAGAGCATCGACTACTGGAGGTTCTGATGGAGTGCACGAGGGTGTTTCAGGGCGGGAAGCGCCTGTGAGGGTACTGGTTACCGGCGCCGCCGGCTTTATCGGCTACCACCTGAGCAAGGTACTGCTGGAACGCGGTGACGAGGTCGTCGGCATCGACAACCTCAACGACTACTACGACGTGCGCCTCAAGGAGGCCCGGCTCGCGAACCTGGAGGGGAAGCCGGGCTTTACCTTCAGGAAGGTGGACCTCGTCGACCGTGAGGGGATCTTCGGGCTGTTCGAGGAGTTCCGCCCGCAGGGCGTCGTGAACCTGGCCGCACAGGCGGGGGTGCGCTACTCGCTGCAGAACCCCTACGCCTACATCGACAGCAACATCGGCGGGTTCATGAACATCCTCGAGGCGTCACGGCACAACCCGGTCGAGCACCTCGTCTACGCCTCCTCCAGCTCCGTTTACGGGGCGAACACGAAGATGCCGTTCTCTGTCTCGGACAATGTCGACCACCCGGTAAGCCTGTACGCCGCAAGCAAGAAAGCCAACGAGCTGATGGCGCACACCTACAGCCACCTCTACGACATTCCCACGACCGGGCTGCGCTTCTTCACCGTCTACGGGCCGTGGGGGAGACCCGACATGGCGCTGTTCCTGTTCACCAAGGCGATCCTGGAAGGCAAGCCTATCGACGTCTTCAACTACGGCAACATGCGCCGCGACTTCACCTACATCGACGACATCGTCGAAGGGGTGGTCAGGGTGCTGGACCGGCCCGCCCGGCCCGACCCCGCCTGGAGCGGTGACGCGCCCACACCGGGACGCAGCAAGGCGCCCTACCGGGTCTACAACATCGGCAACAACAGCCCCGTCGAGCTCAACTACCTGATCGAGACCCTCGAGAAGGAGCTGGGGGTCGAGGCGCAGAAGAACCTGATGGAGATCCAGCCCGGCGACGTGCCCGCCACCTATGCGGACGTGGACGACCTGGTCGAGGACGCCGGGTTCAAGCCGGACACGCCCATCGAGGTGGGAGTCTCCCGTTTCGTCAATTGGTATCGGGAGTTCTATCAAGCAGTGCCACAGTAGGCGCTGGTTGCAGCGCCCTGCCGCGCCTGCACTCAATGACTTCGAGGAGCCGGTCACGGATGATGGCCGGCTCGTGTCTTTCCCTCACCAGCTCCAGGCTGCGCCGCCCGAACGCCTGCAGTTGCGTGCGGGAGGCGAGCAGCGTCCTCAGCTTTTCGTACAGATCAGTGGCGTCGTTGTCGGTGAACACCGCACCGTTGCCCTTCACCTCGACATAGCAGGCGGTGCCGTTGGTGTCGCTGCATAGGACGGGCAGGCCCCGGGCCATTGCCTCCAGGAGGGACACGGCCGCCGGCTCGTCGTGGCTGGGCAGGACGAACAGGTCGTGCTCCTCATAGGTCTGCAATACCTGGCGGTAGGGAAGGTTGAGGCGAATGTCGACGCTGTCAGCAAGCCCGTGGCGTGCGACCGCCTCCCGCACCTGCGCGAGGTAGTGCCGCTGGGGTTCATTTGAGCACTCCCCCACGATGGTGAGGTGCACGTTGAACTCCTCGCGCAGCCGCGCGAGGGCCTCCAGCAGCAGCAGGTGATTCTTGCGCGGGTAGAACTTGCCGATGCTCAGGAGGTTGATCCGGTCGCCGCTGAACCAGTGCGACTTGCCGCTGCCGGCCAGCGGGCAGGCGAAGGGCAGGTAGTGGTAGTGGGGGTGGACCGGGTCCAGGTCGGGGTTGCCCTGCACCGGCGAGATCCACTCGGCCCCGAAGAGGGTGAGCAGCGTGCCGCGCAGCAGGTCGCGCGCAAACTTCCTCTGGTCGTGCACGGGGCTTTGCGTGTAGAAGACGACATGCGCGCCAAGGGAGCGGGCGGCCAGCGCAGCAACCAGCGACAGGGGCCGGGTGGGCTCCCGCACGACGACGGCATCCGGCGCGAACTCCTTCAGTACCCGCCGGTAGGAGAGCAGGTCCGGGGTCCACTCGCTGCCGCCCCTGGCGAGCGGCAGCCGCCAGCCGGCTACGGCCGGATCGCCCGGGATCACCCGGGGGGTGACGAGGCTGTGGTCCTCGCTGGGCCTCACGCGCTCGACGTGGAACTGGACCTGATGGCCGCCCGCCAGGAGCGCCTCCATCAGTGGCACCTGGTTGGTGTGGAAGCGTGGAGCCACGAACAGAATGCGCATACGTCTACCCCCGGCTGCGTACACGACGACAGCAACGCCCGCTTCTGCAGGCGACCGGCACCCCAAATGTAGGATTTACCCGCTTTCCTCACCCTTTTAGCACAAGGCGGTGCCGCTGTCGGCCCGCGCGTCACAAAAGTGAGTGACCCATGAGCCGCACATCTCCGGCGGCCTGACCGGTGACCGTTTAGAGTCCGCTACCCCCTCGGAAGCGGTACAAATGGCGGTGGGGAAGGTCAGGCGGCGGCGCACTGCGCCACGAGCCGCACGGCCACTAATTGGGGGGAGCGAATGGCGGTCCAGGGGGTAGCCAGCGAGCGGCAGCGCACGGCAGTAACCGTGATAATGCCGGTCCGTAACGAGGCAAGGCACATCGAGCAGGCGGTCAGGGCGGTTCTCGCCAACAGCGGGGCCGGCCAACGGTTCGACCTGCAGGTTCTGGTCGTCGACGGAATGAGCGACGACGGTACCCGGGAGATCGTTACGAGGCTGGCCGCGGAGTTCCCGCAGGTGACCCTTCTCGACAATCCCCAGGCGACCGTGCCGTTCGCGCTGAACGCGGGGCTGCGCCGCGCGCGCGGCGAGGTGATCATCCGCGTGGACGGGCACGCCTTCGTGGCGCCCGACTTCATCGCGAATGCGCTCTCCGAACTGGAGCGGCGCCCCGAGTGCGACTGCGTGGGCGGCAGCATCGACAACATCGACGAGAACGACACCGCGCGGGCGGTCTCGCTGGCGATGTCCTCGCCGTTCGGGGTGGGCAACGCGACCTTCCGTACAGGCGGAGAAGGCTACGTCGACACCCTCGCCTTCGGCGCCTACCGCCGGGAGGTGTTCGACCGCATAGGCGAGTTCGACGAGACGCTCACGCGCAACCAGGACGACGAGTTCAACTACCGGCTCACGAAGGCGGGCGGCAGGATCTGGCTCTCGCCCCGCATCCGCAGCCGTTACGTGGTGCGCAGCTCCTTCCCGAAACTCTTCCGCCAGTACCGCCAGTACGGCTACTGGAAGGTCTACGTGAACCGCAAGCACGGGGCGGTCACCAACCTGCGTCAGCTGGTCCCGGCCGCCTTCGTGGCGACAGTCGTGCTGCTGGCGCTGCTGGCGCTGGCCGTTCCCGCCGCGCGGCTGGTCCTGGCCGCGGTTCTGCTCCTCTACCTGACGGGCGCCCTGGTTGCCGGGGCGGCGAAGGTGGGGAGCGGGATTTCTCTGCTTCCTCGCGTGATGCTCGCGTTCGCGACCATGCACGTGGGTTACGGACTCGGTTACCTGGAGGGGCTCTACCGCTTCATGCTGCTTGGCGAGCGGCCGGGGGTCCGCAACGTCGAGCTGAGCCGCTGAGTACCGGGTCGAAGATTATCTTTCTGATCGTTGGCTAAGGGGGGTTCAACGAAAATGCGTCAAGAGTATTTGCCTTACTCACCACCACTCATCAACCAGGAGGAGATCGACGAGGTCATCGACACCTTGCGCTCCTCATGGATAACCACGGGACCGAAGACGAAGGCGTTCGAGAAGCAGTTCGGCGAGTTTGTGGGGGCTCCCGGGGACACCTCGGTGATGCTCAACTCGTGCACCGCCGGCCTGCACGTCGCACTGGTCACGCTGGGCGTGGGCCCGGGCGACGAGGTCATCGTCCCGACGCTCACCTTCGCCGCCACGGCCAACGTCGTCGAGCACGTGGGCGCCAAGCCGGTGTTCGTCGACGTCCTGCCGGACACGCTGTGCATCGACCCGGACGCGGTACGGGCCGCGATCACGCCGAAGACCAAGGTGATCGTCCCCGTGCACTATGCGGGGCATCCGGCCGAGATGGACCAGCTCGTCGCCATCGCCGCCCAGCACGACATCGAGATCATCGAGGACGCGGCACACGCCGTGCCCGCCTCCTACCGCGGCGAGGCGATCGGCAGCGCCAACCACTTCACCTCGTTCAGCTTCTACGCCACGAAAAACCTGACCACCGTCGAGGGCGGCGCCCTCACCGGGCCGGAGGGCCTGCTCGATAACGCCCGGGTCATAGCCCTGCACGGCATGAGTGCCGACGGCTGGAAGCGTTTCGACAAGACCGGCAGCTGGCAGTACGACATCGTCATGCCGGGCTTCAAATACAACATGACCGACATGCAGGCCGCCATTGGCCAGCACCAGCTGCGCCGCCTGCCCGACTACCACCGGCGCCGCAAGGCCATCTCGAAGCGCTACTGCGCGGCCTTCAGTGCCGACCCGGCGCTGCAGGTGCCGGTCGAGCTGGGTCACGTGGAGAGCGCCTGGCACCTCTACGTGCTGCGCCTGCGGCCCGAGCAGCTGCGGGTGGACCGCAACGAGTTCATAGGCCTCCTCAAGGAGCGCAACATCGGTACCAGCGTCCACTACACGCCGCTGCACATGATGTCCTACTACCGGGAGAAGTACGGCTACCGGCCCGAGGACTTCCCGGTCGCCCAGGACGCCTTCAACCGCATGCTCTCCATCCCGCTCCATCCGGGGCTAAGCGACAGCGACGTGAACGACGTGGTCGAGACGGTGCTGCAGCTGGTGGACGAACGCAGGGTCTAGGATGGTCAAGCGCGCTTTCGACGCCACCGCAGCTACCGTCGGCATCCTGGCGCTCGCCCCCCTCCTTCTCATCATCGCCCTGCTGATTCGCGTCACCTCGCCCGGCCCCGTCCTCTTCAGGCAGGAGAGGGTGGGCCGGGGCGGCCGGCCGTTCCTGATCTACAAGTTCCGCACCATGCGGGTTCAGGCAGAGAAAACCGGCCAACTCACCGTAGGCCGCGACCCGCGCGTCACACCCGTGGGTCGCGTCCTGCGGGAGTGGAAGCTGGACGAGTTGCCGCAGCTCTTCAACGTGCTGAAGGGCGACATGTCGCTGGTGGGCCCGCGCCCGGAGGTGCCGCGCTACGTGGCCCGTTACGACGAGGAGCAGCGGCAGGTGCTGAGCGTGCGGCCCGGCGTCACGGACCTCGCCTCGATCGAGTTCCGCGACGAGAACGCTCTGCTCACAGGCCGCCGCAACCCGGAGCTCTACTACCTTGAGCGGATCATGCCGCGCAAGCTCGAACTGAACCTCGAGTATGTGCGCCGCCAGAACTTCTGGTTCGACCTGCGCATCATCTTCCTGACCGTGTGGCGGGTGATCTCGCCCCGGCGTGAGGCGCCCGCGCTGCAGGTGGGGGAGAGGGAGCACGTGGACGCCTGACGGTCTGCGCGTGCCTCTGCACGCGTCGGGTGGCCGGCCTACTCCCCCTGCAGGGCTCGGGGGGTATAACGGGGGCGATTCCGGAACCGTCCGGAGGTGGAGGCAACCATGAAGATCCTCAAATCGCTCTGGCCCATGGCGGCCATCCTGCTGCTTCTCGGGCTGGGCACGTACGTGATGTCCGGGCACCTGAGCTCGGTCGAGAACGAGGCCGAGTACCGGCGGCTCGAAGCCCTCCAGGAGGAGGCGGCCGGAGCCGACGAAGACGGCGAAGAGATCAGCATAGAAAACGCCGAATAGGGTTCAGTTCAGAGGTTTTCGATCCCCTGCAGGAACTCCTGGCGGGTGCGGGGATCGGTCTTGAAGACCCCGCGCATGGCGCTGGTGCGGGTGGTGGAGCTCTGCTTCTCCACTCCGCGCATCATCATGCACATGTGGTGGGCGTCGGTGACCACGGCGAGCCCCTCCGGCTGCAGCAGCCCGGTGAGGGCATCGGCAATCTGTGAGGTCATGCGCTCCTGCAGCTGGAAGCGGCGCGCGAACACGTCGACGATGCGCGCGAACTTGCTGAGCCCCAGGATCTTCCTGCTGGGGATGTAGCCGATGTGGGCGTGCCCGAAGAAGGGCAGCATGTGGTGCTCGCACATCGAGTAGAACTCGATGCGTTTGACGATGACCATCTCGGAGCCCTCTGCCTCAAACAGGGCGTCGTTGACCACCTCGTCGAGGTTGGCGCTGTACCCGCTTGTCAGGAAGCGCACCGAACGGTCGACGCGGGCGGGTGTGTGGAGCAGGCCTTCGCGTTCGGGGTCCTCACCCACCTCGCGCAGCAGGTCGCGGATGAGGGGGCTCAGGCTTCCTTCGGGCGGCCTTGCGCCCTCCTCGGGGATCTTGGCTTCGTAATCTTCGCTCACAGCAAGGTTTCTCCTGCCCCGAGTCTACCCAAACCAGTTGCGGCGTCTAGGCTTCGAAACCACCCTCGTCCGAGTAATCGTCTGTGAGTGCGTTCTGCTCGATGACGTGCTGGGCTACGAGGATCGGGCAGCCGGCCCGCACGGCGAGCGCGAGCGCGTCGCTGGGCCGGGCGTCGACCTCGAAGTGGACGCCCTGGCGTTCCAGGATGAGCATCGAGTAGTAGGTGCCGTCCACGAGATCCGTTATCTCCACGCGGGCCACGGCTGCGTCGAACATCTCCAGCGCACTGATCATCAGGTCGTGCGTCAGGGGCCGGCCCAGAGAGTTCTCCTTGTTGCGGCCGGCTGCAATCGACATGGCTTGCAGCGCGTCGATCACTATGGGCAGGATCTCGTCATCCTTGGTTCGGAGGAGCACCAGGAACTGGCTCCCCTCGCCGGCGACGGCAATATCCTCCAGCACGGCTTCGACCATGACCGCATCTTAGCGCAGCAGGCGGCATTCTCCCCGTCGCCCGCCACGCGATAGACTCCCTGGGATGTACGAGAGCGTCATTGGCCTGGAAGTGCACCTCGCTGTGAGGACGGACAGCAAACTCTTTTGCGGCTGCAACGCCGACGGTTTCGGCAAGCCTCCCAACAGCTGCGTGTGCCCCACCTGCCTGGGCCTGCCGGGCCGCGCCCCCCGCCTCAACCGCGAGGCGGTCGCCAAGGCCCTGATGTTCAGCCTCGCCCTCCAGTGCGAGGTGCCGCGCCGCACCGAGTTCCAGCGGAAGCACTACTTCTACCCGGACGCTCCCAAGAACTACCAGACGAGCCAGGGCGAGGGCCCCATTGGCGAGAACGGCCGAGTCACCCTGGCCAACGGGCGCACTATCCGCATCGCCCGCTGCCATCTGGAGGAGGACGCCGGGCGCTCCGTCCACCCGCCGTACGCCGGCCACAGCCTGATCGACCTTAACCGTGCCGGGGCCCCGCTCATCGAGATGGTCACCGAGCCGGACATCCGCTCGGCCCAGGAGGCGCGCGAGTTCCTCGGTGTGGTCAGGGCGATCGCCCAGGCGCTGGGCGTGTCGGACGCCTCGCCCGAGGAGGGCAAGATGCGCGCCGACGTGAACATCTCGGTGAACCGCAGCGGCGAACCGTTCGGCACGAAGGTGGAGGTTAAGAACCTCAACTCCTTCCGCAGTGTCGAGGCGGCGATCGAGTACGAGTTCAGGAGGCAGAGAACCCAGCTCGACGACAACAAGCCCATCACCCAGCAGACGAGGGGCTGGAACGAGGGCGGGCAGCGCACCTACCTGATGAGGGAGAAGGAGGAGAGCGCCGACTACCGCTACCTGCCCGACCCCGAGCTGCCCGCGCTGGAGATCTCCCGGGAGCTGCTGGAGGAGATCTGGCAGGCGACCCCCGAGTTGCCGGGGTCCAAGGAGGCCCGCTACCAGGCGCTGGGGTTGCGGGAGGCGCACGCTGCCCTCATAGCCTTTGACGTCGGTCTCGCCAGCTTCTTCGACGCCTCCCTGGACGCGGCAGAGGGCAGCGGGATCGAGCCGCAGGCGATCGCCAACTGGCTGGTGAGCGAGGTGACCGGCCACCTCAACGAGCTGCAGGCGGGGCTGGACGAAGTCAGCTTGGAGCCTGCCGCGTTCGTGGAGCTTATTGGCCTGGTCGAGGACGGCAAGATCTCCGGGAGGACGGCCAAGGAGCTGCTGCCCGAGGTCGTTAATGGGGCCGCTCCCAGCAAGCTCGTCGAGGAGCGCGGACTGGTGCAGATCTCCGATGAGGCGGCGGTGGCGTCGCTGGTGGACAGCGTGATCGAAGGCAACCCGGAGCTTGTCGAGCGCGTACGCCAGAACCCGAAAGCCATAAACGCCCTGCTGGGGCTGGTGATGAAGGAGTCGCGCGGTAAGGCCAAGCCGGACCTGGTGCGCCGGTTGCTCACTCAGCAGCTGGAAGTTGAATAGAAACGGGCCGCCCCATGGGAGCGGCCCGCAAAGCGACGATGTCTGATTTGTTGCTGTTCAGGCCTTGCTGATCCGGCGGCTGCTGCTTACGGTGCCGGCGGCCCGCGGCTTCACGTTGTTGGTTGCAGGTTCGTCAGCTGCGGCAATGCCGTAACCGTAGCCGTACCCGGCGCCTTGCCCGCCGGCTTCACGCTTTACATAGTTGGCGGTTACCCCGATGACGTTCACGCCAATCCGGCGCAGCAGGTCGACGGTGGCCTTCACCTGGCCGCGCCTGGTCTTCTGGACATCGGCCACCACGACCGTGGCGGTGGAGTAGGGCGCGACCGTGAGCGTGTCGGCGACCGCCAGCACCGGTGAGCTGTCCACCAGGATCACGTCGTACTGCTTGCGCCAGCGGTCCAGGCTGTCGCGGAAGCCGCCGCTCAGCAGCTCGGCCGCCTGCTGGACGGGCTGGAAGACGGGTATCACGTCGAGCGTTTCCCCGGGCCCGATCGCCACCTGGGCCGTCTCATGCTGCCCGTGCGGGTCCTGCAGCCAGTCGACCAGCGAGGAGTGGTTCCGGGCCGAGGATATCCGGTAGAGCTTCGCAACCGACGGCGCCCGCAGGTCGGCATCGATCAGGAGGGTGCGGTAGCCGTTGCGTACGAATCCCTCTGCCAGACTCGTCGAGGTGAGGGTCTTGCCCTCGTTGGCCTGCGAGCTGGTTACCAGGAAGACCTTCGGGTGAACGTCGGCGCTGGAGAAGAGCAGGTTGGTGCGCAGGTAGCTGGACGCCTCGCGCAGTCCGGCCTTGTCGCCGCGGCGAAAGCGGGGGTACTCGGCAATTACCGGCAGGCCGGTCACGTGGGCGAGATCCTCGGGGCTGCGGATGCGGCTGTCCAGGGCGCGCACGAGGAGAAGCACCGCATAGGTCAGGACGAAGGCCAGGAAGAAGCCGATGGCCGCGTCACGTACCGGGCGGGGCGAGACCGGGGCAGCAGGCAGAGAAGCCGGCTGCATCAGCGCCAGCGTCGGCGACGCCGAGGCGCTAAGCGCCCGGGCGTAGGCGAGCTGCTCCTGCCGCTGCGCCCGCTGGTTGATGAGGCCCAGCACCTGGTCCTGCCCTCCCGCGTTGGCGCCCGACTGCATGAGGCCTATCTGCTCGGTGAGCGTCTCGATCTGGATCTCCAGCGCCTCGACGAGCTGATCCACGCTCTGGGCCGCGCGGTTGCGGTCCCACTCGATGAGGGATTGCGCGAGGGCGTTCGCCCGGTCGGCAGCAACGGACGCCGTCGAGCCCTCACCGATGATGTAGACGAGACTCGAGCGGGTGTTGTCCAGTTTCGCCTCGATGTTCGAGCCCAGCCTGCGGATCTCGTCCAGTTGCGGGTCCTGGTTACCCAGCTGCATCAGCGCGCCGGCCAGGACCGCGTCGCTGGTGGCGGCCACCTGGTAGGCCTGCGGCTCGAGCGGCGCGGCGTTGATGACCGAGAGCCCGAACTCGCGCAGTCCCGGGTTCGCCTGGGTCGCCAGTACCGCGGCGGTGGCCTCGTACTCCGGCTGCCGGGTCGAGGACCACTGGTAGATTGCGAACGCGGCCAGTGCCCCAATTGCGGCGGCGGGGAGTAGCCCGCGCACCAGGAATCTCAAGAGCTGCGCTACATCGATCCGAATGTCGTTCTGCATCTGTTTACGCCCCCATGTCGCGCTTTAGACGGGGAAGGGGAGCGTCATTCCTACCGCTCCCCCGTGCCCCGGCGGCATTCATATGGTGAGGTCGACTTTAGCAACGGAGGCTCTCAGTTTCCTCACAACTATCACGCGCTTTGTCAGTTCGCGTACGCCTCGAGCGCGCCGGCCCTCCGCTCGCTGCTGCGCTTCTCCTCGCGCTGCTGCTCCTGGGTAGGCGCCTGCTCGGGCTCCGTGATGACCGGCGATTGAGCCGGCTCCTGGACGGGCGCGATATTGCAGCCCGCCACGAACTCCCGCAACTGCTCGCGGATGCCGTTGGCGTCACCCTCCAGCGCAAGCTCCTCCAGGTGATCCACCACCTGGTTCAGGCGCTCCCGCGGGAACGGCTCGGCCTTCGCCACGTAGATCTTCTCGTGCGAGGTGGCGGTCGACATCTCCTCGCTGGTCATCAGCTCCTCGTAGAGCTTCTCGCCGGGGCGCTTGCCGCGGAACACTATAGGTATGTCCACGTCGGGCTCAAACCCGGAGAGGCGTATCAGGTCGCGGGCCAGGTCGACGATCTTCACCGGCTCGCCCATGTTGAGGATGTAGATCTCGCCGTTGCGGCCCTGCCCGGCGGCCTGCAGCACGAGCTGGGCGGCCTCGGGAATCGTCATGAAGTAGCGGACCATGTCCGGGTGGGTCACCGTGATGGGGCCGCCCGCCCTGATCTGCTCCTTGAACACCGGAATCACGCTGCCGCGGCTGCCCAGCACGTTGCCGAAGCGGACCGACACGAAGTTCTGCTCCGGCCCCGACTTGCGGGCCGCCTCCTGGACGAGGTACTCCACCATCCGCTTGGTCGCGCCCATCACCGAGGTGGGGTTGACGGCCTTGTCGGTGGAGACGTTCACGAAGTGGGAAACCTGATGCTCCAGGGAGAGCTCGACGAGGTTTCGGCTGCCGATGACGTTGTTGATGATCGCCTCGTCCGGGTTTTCCTCCATGAGCGGCACGTGCTTGTGCGCCGCCGCGTGGAAGACCACCTGCGGCTGGTTGCTCCTGAATACGTTCCGCAGGCGGCTGGCGTTCTGGATGCCGCACACCGCCATCGTGTAGGGAACGTCCGGCCAGGTTTGCTCCAGCTCCTTCTGCAGCCCGAAGAGGCTGTTCTCGCCGCGCCCCACGAGGATCAGGTGTGCGGGCCCGAAGCGGCAAATTTGCCGCACCAGCTCGGAACCGATTGAGCCGCCGGCACCGGTGATCATCACCCGCTTGCCGGTGATCAGATCGGCAATCGCCTCGTTGTCGAGTCGCACCGGCGGCCTGCCCAGCAGGTCCTCGATCTCCACGTCGCGTATCCGCTTGATGGCGACCTTGCCGCTGATGAGCTCGTACATTCCCGGGATGATCTTGCAGACTATGTCGGGCTTCGCCTCGGTGAGGCGCGCCATTATCTTGCGGATCGTCGCCCCGTTCTCGGACGGGATGGCGATGAGGACCTCGTCGATGCGCTTCTCGGCGATGACCTCGCCCGCCTGGGCGACAGTTCCCATTACCGGGACGCCGCCAAAGCGTTGCCCCTGCTTGCGCGGGTCGTCATCGAGGAAGGCCACCGGCTTCTTGCCCGTCTCCGGGTGGCGCAGCAGCTCGCGCACGATCATCGTGCCCGCCTCGCCGGCGCCGATCACCAGGACCCGGCGGCGCTTGTCGGGCGGTACCGCCTGGCTGCGGCCCTGCTCGGCCGCGCCGCGCGCGATCGCCCGCACGCCGCCCATCAGGGCCAGCGTCAGCAGCCCATCGAGCAGGGGCAGTGCACTCGGCACGGTTCCGGCAGAGAACATCACCACCAGTACCGTCCCCACCGCCGCCACCGCCGCCAGGTAGAGCGCCAGCCTGGTGAGGTCGCTGAAGATCACCTTCGTCCACGACTGACGGTGCAGCTCGAGTGACAGGTAGCCTGCCGCCTTGAGCAGGACCAGCGCGATGGTGGCGGCCGCAAGCGATGGGGCAGAGACCTCCGCAAACGAGAAGTCGTGCAGCACCCAGAAGGCCAGTGGCGTCGCCGCCGAGAGGATCAGCGCGTCGACGGCCAGCTTGCTCCAGCTGGGCAGCTCGCTTACCCGCGGGTTCACGAACTGCAGTCCCCTGCCGACGCTGCCCAGCAGGCCTGCCAGTAGCGGACTACGATGGGCCGACATCGCGCTTGCCTTTCGCGTAGCCAGTCCGGTTCGCTTCGTCTGTCAACAGACCCTTACATGGGGTCCGATAAGTAGCTGTTCCAGATGAGAGTGTAGTCGCATACGCGACTGCCGCAATAAATAGCGGCTTGACAGTGCAGTTCATGTTGCCCCCCAACATGTATGCCCCTCCTGCGGTAGCGTCTACCGCGTGCTGCTTTGTACTTACGATGGTGCTCCCCGACTCCGAAAAGTTCTGTGACCATCGCTTGTGTTGCCCCTGGCTGTGCGGCAGGATCTCACGGAATCGTTGGTTTTCTAAAGAGACTCTTTGCGCTGCCTCATCAAAGTGAGCGGGTCAGGGACGGCCGTCCCTGACCCGCACTTCTGTGCCCTACTGTTCCGCGGCTACTCCAGTCGCCCGCCCGGGAAGAACGGCGTGTCATCCAGCTGGACCGGTGGGCCGAATGCGGGCAGCGGCAGGCGCACGCCGTCCGTCACCGCATGGATGACGTTGTCGGAGCGCCTGTTGAGGCCGCTGTTGTCCGGCGGCATGTAGCGGAGCGTGTACTTGTCCGGAACGTTGCCCTCAACCGTCAGGAGGATCTGCTGGTTGTTCTCCGGGTTTACCTCGACCTTGCTGACCCTACGTGGCTCAGAGCCTGCAAAGACGGTGAAGTAGCCGTCGGCGGCATTGCCGCCGCCCTGGACGGGGCGGTTCACGTTGACGACGATGGTCGAGCCGTCCCGCTTCGAATGGCCGGTTACCCGGGGTCCCACATCACCGAAGAACGCCTGGGCGATTCGGTCGCCAAGCTCCCGCTGTCCGGCAGCACTGATGTGCTTGACATCGCTCATGGGGAGGTCGTGTGTTGCCACCATGCGCCAGCTCTCCGAGTCGCGCTCCATGTTGAGCTGCTTGTTGCGGATGTCCTGGTAGGCGAGATTGTGGCCCTTCATGTTGCGGTCGTCCTCACCGACCCACAGCCGCTTGGAGAGCTGTGCATAGATGATCTCGGGCTTGCCGGGAAGTTGTGACTGGAACCCGTTGAAGACGCTGCGGGTGCCGTCAACGAAGGCGCTCCTTTGGCCGGGCGTCTTGGTTTCGGACTCGCCCTGGAACCAGATGACGGCGCTCACGTCCGTACCAAGCGTGCCGGCCGCCTTTCTGGCCTGCTCCACCGCATTCTCGAAGTGCTCACGTCCTGGCTTCCAATGGTCGAGCTCGGACCCGCCAACTGCGACCGGAACCAGGAACACGTGCGCGTTCGTCCGCTCGTGGATCCGCTTGCCGAGGCGCACGCCGAATGAGTGCTTGTCCTGCAATGGTTCCGTCGCGGTCGTCCAGCCGCTTCCCGTCCAGGCCTTCACCTGGTCTATGGGACTCTCGCGGCCATCCAGCGGCGTGCCGGTCCCTACTGCATTCGATTGGCCGGCGATGACCAGGAGGATTTGCGCGGGCCCGTCCGAGTTGACCTTGACCTCGATCTCACGCGTTTCCGTCTCACCGGCGCTGTTCTTGGCGGTGAGCACGAAGGTCGTATCGACATAGATGTGGTCGACGGTGCGTGAACCCGATGACGGGACGTTTCCGAGAGGAGCGAGTTCGACTGAGCTGGCGTTTTCCGTCTCCCAGGCCAGTTCGACCGGGTCACCCCAGTCGACGCCCGAAGCGCTGGCCTCGAACGAGTTGATGGCGGGCGGCTTGGCCGGATCTACGACATCGACCGAAACGCTCCGGCTCGGGTCACCGCCATTCACCTTCAGCGTGTAGGTGGTCGGGTCGTGGATGTCGTGAGCCTCATAGCTGCTTGCGGCCGCTGTCGACTCCAGGAGCACGCTGCTCCCGCTCGCCGTTCGGCCCTCAAGAGTTATCTCTCCGTCCTCGACCCCTTTGACGTCCCAGTTGAGGGTGACGCTGCCGCCAGCCTCGATGACATCCGGTGATGCGGTGAACTGTTCGATTACAGGACCATCGCCACCCTGACCGGGACCAGCGCCCTGATCTACGATCTCACCACAGGCAGCAAGCAAAGCAATGAGAAGAAGGAAAACGGATAGGGCCCACGCACGCGTGGGGCTCCTATGAAAATGATCGTTCACGTTCAAGCCCCCCTATGAACGGTTGACGGAGACGTCCAAACGCCTCGTCTCGCTACGGGATTATTCCAGAGCTGGACGCATCTTCAGGGGGAGTGGTCACATGCACCTCGCATCACCCCTAATGTCAGTTACCTTGTCGATCACGCCCATTTGGGGAGCTTTTCGAGTTCGACGAGATCGGTGCAATCGTCACTGCCGTCACGAAAGAGGCGCTACTAAATGGGGCTAGGTTCAACCAGCATCGGTGAACCGAACTGTGGGCAACGTGCCGCAGTTACCAAGAAAGGGGGCCACATATTCGATTCATTCAGCTAGATCCCTGTTCGCTTGGGCAATGGCGTCCACGTTGGGAACTCCGGTGCGTTGGACGCGAAACTGTGGGCCGTATGCCCCGGTCAGGAATTCACCAGAGGAAGGTTGGAAGGGAGAACGAATGAGGGGACTTTTCAAGAATAGGTTTACTACTCTGTCGCTGAGCCTTGCGGCGATGCTCGTGCTGGCTGCTTGTGGTAGTTCGGATAACGGC
>CALKAI010000070.1 GCA_937983275.1 uncultured Trueperaceae bacterium
CTCCCCGGCGGTTGCTTTCCCCGTCAGATGAGGTGCAGTTGTTCCTGCCGGCCGCCCAGGTAACTGATCTTTCCGTTTGTGAAGGCGACGATTTGCTCGGTGGCAATGCGTACGACCTGATCATCCCACTGAGCAAGCGGGGCCTCGGTGTACATCTCGAATGAGAACAGGGTGTGGTGGTGCAGCAGGTAGTCTCCCGTGCCGGGCAGCCCCTCCTGGTTGTCGTACCGTCCAATCATTGGCCCTGCGCCGTGGCCGTGGAAGCCAATGGGGTGGGTGTAGATACGACCCTCGATGCCTTCGGCCCTCATTGCCGTCAGGGCCAGGTGCAAGATCTCGTTCCCCGTTCTCCCTGCAACCATCTCCTTCGCCAACAGGTCCTGTTGGCGGTTGGCGCGCTTCACGGCCTCGCGCAAGCCTTCCGGCTCGGCGCTCTCGCCGGTCCGCAGGACGTAAGCGTTCTGTTGCGTATCTGTGGCCAGACGAAGGTAGTGGAGTCCAAAATCGCAGTGGAGCAGGTCGCCGGGCATAATCACTTCGTCGGGGGTGAAGCCCATGGGGCCAAGGTCTTCGCCCTTGCGCTGGATGGAGACTGACGGGTGGAACCAGTTGGACAGCCCCAGGCTGGTCGTGCGCTCTCGCATCCACCAGGCGACGTCGCTGGCCCGTGTCACTCCCGGCTGGATGACAGCGGGCGAGAAGGCCTGGGCGATGATGGAGTGGGCAATGTGGTTGTTCGTTTCGCTGGCGGCCAGCTCGGCGGGCAACCGAGCCTCGAGCCAACCCACTGCGACGTTCTGTGCGCTTACCGTTCTGCTCGCCAGCTCCGGACCCAATGCGTTCAGGAGGTGCTCGTAATCGGTGTGGCTCAGGCCGTCGCCGAAGGCGAATGTGGTGCTGGTATTTATGCCGATTCGCTGCGGGTCTCGCTCGGCGATGACACGGCGCAGACACTCCTCCTGGCTCTCGGCAGCCAGCCCGGTTTGCGGTTTGTCCCACACCGGTCTGTAGGGATGGTCCAGGCCTATGCCTGCGTTCGCTATTGCGAGTGCTTCGAAAGCTCCGTCCTCAGGGGCGTGGAAAACCAGTATGGTGCGCCGCCGGGCGCTCATCACGGGGGCTGGCAAGAGAGTCATGAGGACGGGATCCTCGTTGTACTCGCGGGCACTCACGACCCACATGTCGATACCCTCACGCCGCATGACCCGCGGAAGGATGGTCCTCACCCGCTCTGAAAGCCACTCGTTCCACACCCGAGCCTGTTCGCGCTGCGTGAGGATGGCGTGGGAGGGGGTTGCGTGCTCGATCATTCAGGCCTTCCTGTCGTTGTCGCGGAAGAGTTGTGGGGGGAGTACCTTCTTCTGTCCGCTGCCCAGCGCCTCGTACGTCGAGCGTCCGTAGTAGGCAACCGGCGGGACCTGCACCGCGTTCTGAACGCGGCCTTCGAACGCCTGGGGGAGGTAGTGAAAGGTTTGGATGGCCCCTACGAACAGTGAGTGGTCCCCAGTTTCCACTTCGTCCACTACTTCGCACTCGTAACTCATGTAGGCGTCGTCAAGGAGCGGCAAGTCCCGTGCGCTGGCGGTCCAGCTGAGGTCCAGGCGCGAATACTTGTCGACGTCCTTTCCCGAAAGGAGACCGGCGCCCGCTACCGCTTCCACCCTTGAGAAGGGGAGAAAGTTGACGACGAACTGCCCGCTCTCCTTCACCAGCCTGTAACTGAACCGCTCGGGGGCAATGGCGACCCCGTATAGGGGTGGTTGCTGGGACAGGGCAGTATGCCATCCGGCGCTCATCACGTTGATATCGGGCCCGTGCCGGCTGCTGATTACGGCAACGGCTCCGGGGTAGTAGCCGAAGTAGTCGGGGCCGTCTCCGTTGAGTTTCGGGGCGAACTCGGTGCTTGGGTTGCCAGACATCTTTCCTCCTGGAGGGAGCCTAACTCATTTCACTGAACTTTGTTCAATATGTTGACAGTTTATGAGGGGCCTGCATAGAATCCTTTATCCCACTGTTGCCGACGGCAAGGAGGTAGATGAAAGAGTCCGACATCACCCTCGTAAAAGAAAAGCATATGCAGCTGGACGCGCTCCTGCCAAAGCTCGATGCAGACGCGTGGCTCGTGCTGTCCCGGGAGCAGAGTGACGACTCCACACTGCTCTTCAGCGGAATCGGAATGGTAGGTGAATCGGCTTTCCTCTTCACCCGTTCGGGGAAAAAGTATGCAGTCATTGCCGACTATGATGTAGATCCTATCGAAGCGAGCGGGCAGTTCGAGGTAATTCCCTACGGCCGCGAGGGTTTTTCGCGTCCATTAGGCGAGCTGCTTGAACGTATTGCACCGAAAACGCTGGCGCTGAACTTCAGTGAGAGTGACCCGTTGGCCGACGGCCTGACGGTAGGACTCCTGCAGAAGCTGCGCCAGGCCTGGAAGGTGGAAGATTTCGACGCACGCATCAGCAGCAGCAAGGAGATTCTGAGTGCCCTGCGCAGTCAGAAGTCTCCGGAAGAGATCCGCAGAATCCGCGAAGCAATCCGCATTACCGAGCTCGTGCTGGATGAGCTAGGAGAGTGGCTCGCCCCGGGCCGTACCGAACTTGCAGCCACCGAGTTCGTCAAGGAGCGGCACCGTCATTACGGAGTCACCCACTCCTTTGGCGATGGTGCCAATGTCATGGTCGGCCACGCCGGCATAGGCCACCGACCCGCCGGGAACACACCCATCACCGAGGGCGACGTAGTCGTGGTCGATATGGGTGTCTACTTCGAGGGGTACACCAGCGACATCCAGCGCACCTGGTATGTGCGCCGTTCCGGCGAAACATCGCCCCCAGCCGAGATACTGCACCGCTTCAACACGGGTCGTGATGCGATGGCACGTGCCATCGCCGCGATGAAGCCCGGGGTGCGCGGTCATGAGGTGGACGCTGTCGCCCGCCACTATCTCGAGGAGAACGGCATTCCGGCATACACGCACGCCCTCGGTCATCAGATTGGTCGGGCCGTGCACGACGGCGGAACCACGCTGGCTCCCCTCAATCCCCGTTACGGAGAACGCGGCCTTCCCAAGTTG
>CALKAI010000071.1 GCA_937983275.1 uncultured Trueperaceae bacterium
ACCACGGCAGCTTCGGGGAGTACCGGGAGGCGAAGCTGGGCCTCATCCGCGCGGCGCCCGTCGCCGTGCTCAATGCCGACGATCCGGAGTACGAGACGTTCCGGAGGGCCGCTCCGGGTCGCGTGGTCAGCTACGGGCTTGGCCAGGAGGCACAGGTGCGGGCGATTGCGATGGAGGAGCAGCAGGCTGGGCTCCGCTTCGAGGTGCTCTGGGAGGACGAGCGGGTCACAGTCGAGGCACCGCTGGTGGGCGAGTTCAACGTCTATAACGTGCTCGCCGCGCTTGCCGCCGCCCGCCTCCTGCTCCCGGAGGGGAGTGGCGCGGGTCTGGCGCAGCTGGCCGGGCGCCTGCGGGATTTCCCGGGCGTTCCCGGCCGGATGCAACTGGTGCAGGCCAGCCCGTTCAAGGTCATCGTCGACTTCGCCCATACCGGGCCGGCCCTGGAGAAGGTCCTGCAGGTGCTGAGGCCCGGCACGCCCGGCCGCATCATCCTCGTCGTCGGCGCGGCCGGCGAGCGCGATCCCGGCAAGCGCGGGCCCCTTGGCCGCGCGGCGGCACGGGGAGCTGACCTGCTCTACTTCACGGAGGAGGACCACCGCAGCGAGCCCATCGAGGAGATACTTGGGCAGCTGCAGCAGGCGGCGCTCGAGGCTGGCGCAGCGCCGGAGGCGGTGCACCTGGTTGCCGACCGCAGCGATGCGATCGCAGCTGCGCTGGCCCAGGCCCGCGCGGGTGACACGGTACTCCTCGCCGGCAAGGGGCATGAGGCGACCCTGGAGCGCGGCGACCGCTCGCTGCCGTGGAACGAGGTCGAAGAGGCGCGCAAGCACCTCACCTGAGCAGCCGCTTTGACCGCCGCTCCCGTCCCCCGCTGGTTACGATGCTCCCATGAATGACAGCGAAGTCAGGGCGGTAGACGTGTTGGCCGCGAAGCGGCGCGGCGAGCGCCACGGGCGCTGGGAGCTGCAGGGGTTCATCGATGGCTTTCTGGCGGGTGAGATAGCGGACTATCAGGTCTCTGCCTGGCTCATGGCCGTGTGCCTCAACGGCATGGACGCACGCGAAACGACCGATCTCACGGAGATCCTGGCCGGGTCGGGCGACGTCCTCGACCTGTCCGGTCTCCCCTACCCGGTGGACAAGCACTCGACCGGCGGCGTGGGCGACAAGACCAGCCTGGTGCTCGCGCCCCTGCTCGCCCAGGCCGGCGCCACCGTCGCCAAGATGAGCGGCCGGGGGCTGGGCCACACCGGGGGGACGGTGGACAAGCTCGAGTCGTTCAGCGGCTTCCGCTCGGAGCTGAGCGACGCGGAGTTCATGCGGCAGGCCCGCGAGGTGGGCGTGGTCGTAACCGGCCAGTCGAAGGCGATGGCTCCGGCCGACGGCTACCTGTACGCCCTGCGTGACGCCACCGCCACCGTGGACTCGCTGCCGCTCATCGCCTCGTCGATCATGAGCAAGAAGCTCGCCGGCGGTGCGGAATCGATCGTCCTCGACATCAAGGTGGGCAGCGGCGCCTTCATGAAGACCACCCGCGACGCCGGCGAGCTGGCGCGCACGATGATGGAGATCGGGCGGCTGGCCGGACGGAACGTATCGGCGGTGCTCAGCTCGATGGAGCAGCCCCTGGGCCTGGCGGTGGGCAACGCCCTGGAGGTCCAGGAGGCGGTGGCCTGCCTGCGGGGCGAAGGGCCCGCCGATCTGGAGGAGCTGTGCGTCCTCCTGGCCCGGCAGGTACTCGAATCGGCGGGCATCCCCAGGAGCGACGCCGAGCTCGTGGACCTGCTGCGCAGCGGCCAGGCGCTGGAGCGGTTCGAACGCTGGATAGAGGCGCAGGGCGGCGATCCAGGGGAGGTGGACCGGTTCGAGCTGGCGCCCGGCAGGCACGTGCTGGAGGCCCCGGCCGCGGGCGTCCTGGCCCGGGTCGACGCCCTGGCTGTCGGCAGGGCGGCCGGCCAGCTGGGCGGCGGCAGGCGCCGCAAGGAGGACAGAGTCGATCACGGGGTGGGGATCGTGCTGGCGAAGAAGGTGGGCGAACCGGTGGACGCCGGCGAACCGCTGGCCCGGATCTACCACCGGGACGGTCGCGGCCTGGCAGCAGCCCTGGCCCAGCTGGAGGATGCCTTCACGGTAGCGCCCGAGGCGACCGCGCCGGAGCTTGTTCTGGAACGGTTGACCCTGGAGCAGGACGAGGGGTAACCTGACTGATGCACCGCCGCGGGGTGGAGCAGTCTGGTAGCTCGTCGGGCTCATAACCCGAAGGTCGCTGGTTCAAATCCGGCCCCCGCAACCATAACCATCCTGATGACCCGCAGCTTCATGCTGCGGGTCATCACGTGTGGGCCCGGGGCCACTCACGGCCGGCGCCGGGGTGGCACACTGTAGAGGCGCCGCGGGTTACGCGAGGTTTGTCCCGCCGGTGCAGATGGGAGACGCAAGCAGATGTCTGATCACCTTCACGACCCCGAACTCGAACCGATCGAAACGCAACCGGAGGATGAGGTCGCCGCCGAGGGCACGACCTACAGCGGCTTCATTGCGATCCTGGGCAAGCCGAACGTCGGCAAGTCGACCCTGCTGAACACGCTGCTGGGCGTGAAGGTCGCTCCCATCACCTCCAAACCGCAAACCACCAGGCGCGGCGTGCGCGGCATTTATACCGAGGAGAGCCGCCAGCTGGTTTTCATCGACACGCCGGGGCTGCACCGCGGGCGGGGCGCGACCCGGCTGGATGAGGTCATGGGCCGCGAGGTTCGCGGTGCCCTTACCGATGTCGAGGTGGCGCTCTGGGTCGTGGACCTGCGCCGGCCGCCGAGCGACGAGGACAAGGAGGTTGCCCGCCTCCTGGATGGCATCGATCCGAAGACGCCCGTCTGGATCGTGGGCAACAAGCTGGATGCAGCCAAGTACCCGGAGGAGGCCCTGGACCTGTACCGGGACCTCACCCGCCATGAGCGGGTCTACTCGCTCTCGGCCCTGAACGATCCGCAGGCCGTCTACGAGCTGCGCGACGACCTGCTCGCGGTGCTGCCCGAGTCGCCGTTCTTCTACCCGGAGGACATACGCAGCGACCAGTCGCGTGAGAGCTGGGCTGCCGAACTGATCCGCGAAAGCGCGATGATTCACCTGCGGGACGAGCTCCCCTACAGCGTCGCGGTGGTCGTGACCGACTGGGAGGACAACAGCGAGGACCGCCCGGTGGTGATAGAGGCCGAGATCTGGGTGGAGAAGACCGGTCACCGCCGCATGGTCATAGGCAAGGGCGGCGTGATGATTCGCGAGATCGGCAAGACCGCGCGCAAGCAGCTGCAGATCTTCCTCGACCGGCAGGTCTACCTGGACCTGGAGGTGGTGGTGCGGCGCGAGTGGCGCAGCGACCCGGAGGCGTTGCGGGAGCTGGGGTTCGAGGTTTAGGGCGACAGCATGCCTATTGCCGGCCGCTGGCGCAAGCTGTCCAACCTGCCCGCCCCGCGTGGGCGGGATGCGATGCCCGGCGTATACGAACTGGCCGACGCCGAGAAGCGCACCATCTACATAGGACAGTCGGCACGCGACGTGCCCAACCGGTTGCGCCAGCACCTCTCGCGGCCCTCGTGCGTGCGCGGGCGCGCCTGCTACTGGCGCTACGAGTACAGCCGGGTGCCGCAGGCGCGTGAGGCCCAGCTCCTGGATCAGCACCTCGAGCTCACGGGGGAGCTGCCGCCCTGCAACCGTGCAACGCCGCAACTCAGGGACGCGCAGCGGCGGTATGCGGAACGGACCGGCGGCGATTGAGTTGAGGCGTAACGCCTTCCAGGCATGCCCGCAACTGTGTGCAAAACGTAGTAACGGCTACAGGGGAAACGCCGAAAAAGCCGATGAGCATCGCAACTTTGTGGGTGTAACCACTTGTGGCGATTATTACATTGTGCTATAACCCTTCCAGACGGAGGAGAAGTTTTCGTTTTCTTCTCATGTGTACTCTTTGGAGGGATCAGATGCGCAGACTATTCATCACGTTGCTCGCAATTTCCACGCTCGGTCTGGGAGGGGCACTGGCCCAGGTTACGGCTGAACCGTTCGATCAGGAAGTGGATATCGAGCCCGGCTACTGGGCCGGCGTTTCGCTGGGCTACCCGTTCGGCGCCAACTTCCACTTCGGCATGGAAGACCTGATTTCCCAGGGCATCGACCTGCGCGCCACGGCGGCCGTGGGCTTCGGTGGCACCTTCGGTATCGGTGCTGACGTCCTCTTCGACCTCCCGGTCGACACCGGCACGACCCCGCTCGACATCTACGCGGGTGGCGGCGCCCACGTGGGCTTCGGCGGCGAGGACTCCGGCTTCATGATCGGCATTCTCGCCGGCGCCGAGTACCGCCTGGTTGACGCTGGCCTCCCCGAGGGCGGCGTGTTCTTCGAGTTCGGGCCCAACATCGGCTTCGGCGACAACGACGGCGTTGGCGTTGCAGCCAAGCTGGGCTTCAACTACCACTTCTAAGTCACACGGAAATAACCGAAGGAGGGCGGCCGGTTCTGAAACCGGCCGCCCTCCTTCTTTCGTTGACCAAATCTGCGCTTCCGGCACACCGGAAGTTCCCGACCTGATCCTCAGGCGCAGGCGTAGAGCACGCTGCTGATCGCCTCGGTCACCTGTCGGCCGTAGAGTCCGCGCTTGCGGATCTTGAAGCCCGGCGGGTAGCGGGTTGCTTCGACCGAGAAGGGCAGCTCCCGGATCCTGCGCGAGTCGTAATCGACGCTGTCGCCCGCGAAGGCGATCTCGATGTCGGTCATGTGCTCCTTGATGGAGGCGACACCGCGGTCAGCGGCGAGCAGGCGCAGCTTGGCAAGCTCCACGAAGGCACGCACCTCGTCGGGGAACGGGCCGAACTCCTCGCGCATCTCCCGGGCCAGCCTGCTCACCTTGGCGAGATTGTCGGCCTCTGCCAGGCGTCCGTAGAAGGCGATGCGCCGGTCGTCGTCCCCGATGTAGCTGGGGCTCAGGCGGGCGTCGATGTTCAGGTCGATGGCCACCTGCGGCTTCTCCTCGGCGAGCTGCTGGCCCTTGAGCTTGGCGATCTCCTCTGCCAGCATCTCCGTGTAGACCTCGATCGACACGGCGGCGATCTGGCCATGCTGCTCGGGGCCCAGGAGGTTGCCGACGCCGCGGATCTCCATGTCCTTCTCGGCCAGCAGGTGCCCGCTGCCCAGGTCGTTCAGCTCGGCGATCGCGTAGAGGCGCCGCTGCGCCTGCTCCGTGAGGCGGCCCGGGTAGAAGAGGTGCGCCCAGGCCTCGGTCTCGCGCCTGCCCACACGGCCGCGCAGCTGGTAGAGCTGGGCGAGGCCCAGGCGGTCGGCGCGCTCGATGATGAGCGTGTTCGCGCCGGTGATGTCGAGGCCGCTCTCCACGATGGTGGTGGCCAGCAGGATGTCGTAGGCGCCCTCCTCGAAGGCGATCATGACCTCCTCCAGGTCGTCCTTGTCCATCTGGCCGTGCGCGACGCCGATGCGCGCCTCGGGCACCAGCTGGCCCAGGGTGCGGGCGCGCATGCTCATGCCGCCCACCCGGTCGAAGATGTAGTAGATCTTGCCGCCGCGCTCCAGCTCGAAGAGGATCGCGTCGCGCACGGCAACCGGGTCGTAGGGCCGCAGGACCGTCTGGATGGGCTTGCGCCCCTCCGGCGGAGTCATTATCTGCGAAACGTCGCGCAGGCCCACCAGGCTCATGTAGAGCGTGCGGGGGATGGGTGTGGCCGAGAGCGAGAGGACATCGAGGTTGGCGCGCAGCGACTTGAGGCGCTCCTTCTGGCCAACGCCGAAGCGGTGCTCCTCGTCGATGACCAGCAGCCCCAGGTCCTTGAACTGGACCGCCTCGGAGAGCAGCCGGTGCGTGCCGATGACGATGTCGACAGTGCCCTCCTTCAGGCCCTTCAGCGTCTCGTTCGCCTCCCGGTCGCTGTTGAAGCGGGAGAGCATGCGCACGTCGACGGGCAAGTCCCTGAACCGTTCGACGAACGTCTGGTAGTGCTGGTTCGCCAGCACGGTGGTGGGCACCAGCACAGCGACCTGCTTGCTGTTCCCCACCGCCCGGTGCGCCGCCCGGATCGCGACCTCGGTCTTGCCGAAGCCGACGTCGCCGGAGATGAGGCGATCCATGGGGATCTCCTTCTCCATGTCGGCGAGGGTCGCCTGTACCGCCGTCTCCTGGTCGGGGGTGAGCGTGTGCGGGAAGTTCTGCTCGATCAACGCGTCCCACTCGGGCACAGGAGGCAGAGAAATCCCCGGCGTCACCTGCCGCTCCGCATACGTCTTCAGCAGCTTGCCGGCCAGCTCGTGCGCACTCGCCCGGGCGCGTTCACGGGCGCGCGACCACTCGTTCGTGCCCAGGGTGGAGAGCCGCGGCGGCTCGTCGGTGGTTCCGGGATGACGGCGCAGCAGCGGCAGCTGCTCGACCGGCAGGTAGAGCTTGCCCTCCCCCGCATAACGGAGGATCAGGTAGTCGCGGGTCACGCCCAGCACCTGCCGGGGCTCCAGCCCCTCGAAGCGGCCTATGCCGTGATCGGGGTGGATGAGGAAGTCCCCGACAGTGAGTTGCGCGGCGTCCTGCACGGAGCGGCCGGGCAGGCGACGCAACTTGCGGCCGCCCTGGTGGCCGTAGACCAGCTCCTCGCTGATGAGGATCTCTTTGCTCTCACGGTCGAGGTAACCGCCGGCGGCGCCCGGGGCGGGCACGAGCCCGATCTGACCCGCGCGGTGGCGCACGGTGTTCGACCAGTAGCTGTCCAGGTCGTCGAATACCCGCTCCTGCAGGTAGCGGCCGCTGCGCTCGAACTTGAGGAGCAGCGTTACCGAGTAGCCACCCTCCAGCCAGCCGCGAAGGTCGTCGGTGAGCTCCTTCAGGCGGCCGCGGTAGTAGCCCAGCGGCTCGAGTGGAGTCTCGACCGCCTCCAGCGACAGCGGGTCGCGGCCGAAGGAGAGCACCTCGCGGCCGGCGAGATGCTCCCACAGCCAGCGGGCCTGCTCGTCACCGAGTTCGCCGTCGATCAGTTCGGGGGTGTCGAGCAGCACGGGACCGGGTACGGCCTCGATGAGCCGCCTCGTCCACCGGTTGCCGGCGTCCTCATCCTCCAGTGCCTGCGCCCCGGCCAGCGGCGCCAGCAGCAGCTCGCGCTGCTCCTCATCCCCGACCTGGAGGCGGTCGAGTTCGTCCCCGAAGAACTCCAGGCGAACCGTGTCCGCTTCCGGGTCGTCCTTCCTGAAGAGGGTGATCGTGTCCCCCTGGACGCTGTAGCCCGGCAGCTCGTCACGCTCGTAACCCAGGCTGGTGAGGGCGTCCAGGAGCTCCTCGCGCGGGTAGCTGCCGCCCCTTTCGAAGCGCACGATGTACCTCTCCGGCTCATCGGGGAAGACGCGCAGGGCGTGCTCGAGGGTGAGCACGACCTTGTTCGCCCGCTCATGCCAGTCGGCGAGGGTGGGGTTCAGGGTGCGGGTAGCGCCGAAGACGCCGGTATCGAGGTAGTGCTGTGCCCGCTCCTCCGTGGTAAGCAGCACGGCCGGCCCCTCCTGGCGTGCAAAGAGCGCAAGCCGGGCGAGGGAGGGCAGGCCCAGCGCCCGGCCGGTCAGTGATTGTCTGGTCTTGTCTGCAATCTTAGGCATAGGTGAGGGCTCGCGCGACTACGCAAGCAGGCCATTCTACCGGCCGGGCAGGACGCGGTGGACGGGGCCGCTTACACTCAGGCGGTCAGAGAGAGGCCTCCTGGGCAGCGCCCCTGCGGCCGCTGACAGGCCAAGGGCCTGTGTGTTTGCCTACTCGTTGGCCTGCCCGAGAGCGAGCTGGTAGGCGACGTTGCGCGGTGCGCCCAGCGCTTCGAGCGCCTGGCGCAGCTGCTTGCCGGTGACGCCCGCGCCGGCCAGGGCCTGGGCACGCTCCCGGTGGACCGCAGAATCGTCATCTTCCCCTTCGGCGGCCGGTCCCACGACGATGACGAACTCGCCACGATAGTCGTCCTGCGTGAGCCGGCCCAGCAGCTCGTCCAGGCTGCCGCGGTATGTGGTTTCGAAGCGCTTGCTCAGTTCGCGCGAGACGGACGCCTGCCTGTCCCCGCCACAGACCTCCCTGAGGTCGGCGAGGGTCTTCGCGACGCGGCGCGGCGACTCGTAGAGGACGCTCGTGGCGGTGGACCGGGCGATCTCCTCCAGGCGGTCGCGCCGGAACCGGCCCTGCCTGGGGAGGAACCCCTCGAAGGTGAAGCGGGCCAGGGGCAGGCCCGAGAGTACCAGCGCGGGCACGAAGGCGGTGGGACCGGGCAGGGCCTCGATCTCGTCGCCACGCTCGAGCGCGAGGGCGACGAGCCGTACGCCCGGGTCCGAGATGCCGGGCGTGCCCGCATCGGTCACGAAGGCCAGGTTCTCGTACTGGTCGAGGATCGCGGGGCCCCGCGACTCGATGGTGTGCTCGTCGAGCCGGACGAGCGGCGCGTCGATGCCGTGGTGGGTGAGCAGGACGCGGGTGTGCCTGGTGTCCTCTGCCGCAATCGCACTGGCCTCGCGCAACTGCTCGAGGGCGCGCAGTGTGATGTCACTCAGGTTGCCGATCGGGGTGGGGACGAGGACGAGCCTGCCCACTCAGTGCTGATAGCGCCTGGCAGTAAAGGTAGGGCGCAATACCCGGGTCTTGACGTTATGGCGCGGGTTGGGGCGCAGGGCTGCGCGAAGGGTTGCGCGCACGAACTCTGCCTCACTGATCGTCACCGTCACCACCGCGCCCTCGGGGAGCCTTACCCCCTCCGGGAGCTGCACGCTGCCTTCCTGAACGATGCCCTTATATGCTCGCACGAGCCACCTCCTGCCGAACCCTCGGGTTAACGGTTTACACCCGGTCGCACATGGATTCTAGTGCAAGTCCGGTACGCCTGCTGCCAGTTCGCCATCAGTGGCGCCCTGGGCGGGCAAACTCTCATCCCCACTCTCCGTTGCCTTGCGGGCAGTCCGGAACACGTGGAGTGCGGCCGTGCTGACGGTCAGCAGGAGCAGCAGGCTGCCGATCCAGCCGCTGAACGAGTACATCCTCACGCCGTACGCGAACTCGACCAGCAGGGGCAGCAGAAAGGCGGACAGCGCCAGCAGGGCCAGCACGAACGCGTAACCGTTGCCGTTTCCTCTTTCCAACCTGACCAGAGCGTAGCAGAGTCGGGTCGGGTAGTGCGACGTCAGCCGCGGGGTCAGCGCACCAGTTGCGTGTAGTAGCGGGCTTTCGAGCTGAAGCCCATGCGGTTGTAGGCCCGGCCCAGCTGAGCGGCGAAGTAGCGGACCGCCTGGTCATCAGCAGCCAGCTTGCTCTGTTCCAGGCAAAAGAGGTACTGCTGCACGGTCACGTGCCACATGCCCTCCTCCTCCGCACGCAAGGCACGAGCATGCGCAGAGCGCACAGCGACGATGTTGTCGTACCAGGCCATCGAACCTCCGGGGGCTGCCCTTACCGTTGTTCCTGGGCAAGTCTACTTTCCAGGGACTCCAGCAGGGTGAGTGGGTAGTAGAACTCCAGAATACGCCTGTAATCGTACCCGGAGAGAGCGAGCTGCCGGGCGCCATACTGGCTCATTCCTACACCGTGGCCCCAGCCGTCCCCCTGGGCGAGGAGCGGGCCGCTCATGCGCAGCCGGGTGGAGCGCAGGCCGCTTCCCCGCAGGGCGTTGGTGAGCGCGGGACCGGACACTGTCGCGCTGCCGGCAGTGCCCACTAGCCGGGCGCTTGTCACCCGCCCGGAGAGCGAGTAGCTGAGCGGCTCCAGGTGGGTGACAGTCCCGAACTCGTAACCGTCCTCCCGCAGCAGTGCGGCCAGCCGAGCACCGTCGATCTGCTGGCGCCACGACCGGTGCGGGGTCCGCGCGGGCACGTCGTCCCTGCCGTGCAGGTAGGGGTACTCCTCACCCCAGACCTCGCTGCTCGAGGCTGTGGCGCCACCCGAATCGGCGTGGTAGTAGGTCTTGGCCAGTGCACCCTCGTAGCTGAGCACCAGCCCTGCGGTGTTGCGGATCGCCTCGTCCGTACGCGGGTGCTGCGCCTCCAGCCCGCCGTACTCCTGGCACAGGAAGGTGGCGCAAATGTCGTACGGCTCCCCGGGCTCCAGGGAGTGGAGGGTATAGGTGCGCGAGGCAACCGCCTGGGCCTCCAGGGCGGGCATGGGCCAGCTCGCCATCATCTCGCTGGGCACGACGCCGCGCAGGTACTCCTCGACCGGCAGCACGTTTATTGCCAGCAGCTCACCCTCATGCGCCAGAAAACGCAGCGCGCCGCTGTAGGTACGCCCCTCCCACTGGAACGAACCGTCGTCGGGGGCGATCGTGAAGCTCACCGCCTCGAGCTGCCCGTCGATGAGCAGCCGCCCGTCCCGCAGGTCGAGGGGCCAGGCGAGGCCCATGGGGGTCCTGAACTCGTGTGAATCTACCGCACCGCCGTGTCCCGCCGGCACGACGAACTCAAGGGGAGTCTGGACGGTGCCCAGGAGGACGCGCACGTGCGGCCCGCCCGCCAGGGCGAGCACGGAGAGCTGCAGGAGGAGGACGCAAAGGAGACGGCGGTGCATCCCGCGCATTATTTCAGATGCCCGGGCGGCCGGGCGAGGAAAGTCCCGCAAGCGAACCCGGTCAGCAAAAAGGGCGGGCGCTCCGGAACCTTTCCGGAGCGCCCGCCGCGCCTGCGTTTCAGTATCTGCTCAGGCTTCGCTCTTGACGTCGCTGGTCAGCATGCTGCGCAGGACGGTATGGAGGATGCCGCCGTTGCGGTAGTAGTCGATCTCGACCGGCGTGTCGACGCGGCATACCACCTGGAAGGTGCCTACGTCGCCGTTGGGCCGGGTGTAGCCCACGGTGAGCTCCTGGCGGGGCCGCAGCTCATCGGTGAGGTCGATGTCGAACGTCTCCTCGCCGGTGAGGCCCAGCGTCCTGGCGTTCTCGCCCTTCCTGTACTGCAGGGGCAGCACGCCCATGCCGACGAGGTTGGAGCGGTGGATGCGCTCGAAGCTCTCGGCGATCACCGCCTTGATGCCGAGCAGGTAGGTGCCCTTCGCCGCCCAGTCGCGGCTGGAGCCCATGCCGTAGTCGAGTCCGGCCAGGACGATCGTGGGGATGCCCTGCTCCTGGTAGTTGCGGCTGGCCTCGTAGATAGAGGTGACCTCACCGGTGCTGAAGTCCCTCGTCCAGCCGCCTTCGGTGCCCGGAGCGATCTGGTTCTTCAGGCGGATGTTCGCGAAGGTCCCGCGGGTCATCACGCGGTCGTTACCGCGCCGGGAACCGTACGAGTTGAAGTCCCACTGCTTCACGCCACGCTCGATGAGGTACTTGCCGGCGGGCGTGTCGGGAGCAATCGCTCCTGCAGGCGAGATGTGGTCGGTGGTCACCGAGTCGCCCACCTTCACCAGGACCCGGGCACCCTGGATGGGCTCGATCGGTTTCACTTCGGGGCTCATGTCGACGAAGAAGGGTGGCTCCTGGATGTAGGTGGACTCCTCCTCCCAGGCGAAGATCTCGCCGCCCTTGACGGGAATGCGGTTCCACTCTTCGTTGGAGCGCTCGATGTTGTCGTAGACCTTCTCGAACATCTCGGGGCGCATTGCGGCCTCGAACTGCTCGGTTATCTCGCTGTAGCTGGGCCAGATGTCCTTCAGGTAGACCGGCTGGCCGTCCTTGCCGGTACCCAGGGGCTCGTTGGCCAGGTCCACGTCGACGGTCCCGGCGATCGCGTAGGCGACGACCAGGGGCGGCGAGGCCAGGTAGTTGGCCTTCACGTGCGGGTTGATGCGCCCCTCGAAGTTGCGGTTGCCGGAGAGGACGCTGGCTGCCACCAGGTCGTTCTCGTGGATCGCCTCCACCACCGGTTCGGGGAGCGGGCCCGAGTTGCCGATGCAGGTCGTGCAGCCGTAGCCGACGAGGTGGAAGCCCAGCTCCTCCAGGTAGGGCATGAGTCCCGCCTGGGTGAGGTACTCGGTGACGACCTTGGAGCCCGGCGCGAGGCTGGTCTTCACGTACGGCTTCACGTCGAGCCCAGCCTCTACGGCCTTCTTGGCCACGAGGCCGGCCGCGAGCATCACCGACGGGTTGGAGGTGTTGGTGCAGGAGGTGATGGCGGCGATGACGATGTCACCGTGCGTGATCTGCATCTCCTCGTCGTCCATCCGCAGCGCTGACTTGCGGCCAATCTCCTCCTCGCTCAGTTCGAAACCGCGCTCCTCGATGGGCTTGCGCAGGTGCTCCTGGAAGGAGGTCTTCATGTCGCGCAGCACCACCCGGTCCTGCGGGCGCTTGGGGCCGGCCAGCGACGGCTCGACGGTGGAGAGGTCCAGTTCGATTACGTCCTGGAAGACCGGGTCGGGGGTGTCGTCGGTGCGGAACAGGCCCTGTGCCTTGGAGTACTTCTCGACGGCTTCCACCTCGTCGGGCAGGCGGCCCGTCTGGCGCAGGTAGCGCAGGGTCTCGTTGTCCACCGGGAAGAAGCCCATCGTGGCGCCGTACTCGGGCGCCATGTTGGCGATCGTTGCCCGGTCGGGCACCGTCATGTTCGAGAGGCCCGCGCCGAAGAACTCGACAAACTTGCCGACCACGCCCTTCCTGCGCAGCATCTGCGTGACGACCAGTGCGAGGTCTGTGGCTGTGGCGCCCTCGGGCAGCTGTCCGGTGACCCGGAAGCCCACGACCTCCGGAGTGAGCATGTATATCGGCTGGCCTAGCATGACGGCCTCGGCCTCAATCCCGCCAACACCCCAGCCAACTACGCCGATCCCGTTGATCATGGTGGTGTGCGAGTCGGTGCCCACCAGCGAGTCGGGGAAGATGACCTCGCCGTCCTCCTCGGGCCTGCCCAGCACGCCCTTCGCCAGGTATTCGAGGTTCACCTGGTGGACGATGCCCGAGGCAGGCGGTACGACGTTGAAGTTCTCGAACGCGGTCTCACCCCAGCGCAGGAACTCGTAACGCTCGCGGTTCCGTTCGAACTCGATGGCGGCGTTGTTGACCAGAGCGAGCGGCGAGTCGTACTCGTCCACCTGCACGGAGTGGTCGATGACCAGGTCGACGGGTATTTGCGGGTTGATCCGTTTGGGGTCGCCGCCCAGCCGCTTCATGGCGCTCCGCAGGGCCGCCAGGTCGACGACGGCCGGAACTCCGGTGAAGTCCTGGAGGATCACCCGGGCGGGCTTGAAGGGTATCTCCACCTGGGCGGGGGAGCTGGCGTCGTACTGGGCGAGTCCGCGCACGTCCTCCTCCGTCACGTCGTAGCCGTTCTCGTTGCGCAGGAGCGACTCGAGCAGCACCTTTATGGAGAAGGGCATGGTTTCGATGTTGCCTATGCCGAGTTCCGTCAGCCGGTCCAACCGGTAGTAGTAGGTGGGCCCCGTACCGATATCGATGCGCTCCCGGGCCAGGAACGAGTTCTTGGGTGCAAGCCTGTTCATGCTGCTCTCCTTCCATGCAGACGCAGTCGCAATGGCGCTGCCCCTCCGGTTTCTCCGTATGTCCAGTCTTCAGCTATCCTACGTGATATGAAAGAGGCCCGTTCACATAGAGACCGGCAGGCTTCTGACGGCGGTGCGGACGCGCAGCCCGCGCAGGTGCTTTTTGTCGAGGATCGCAGGATGGCCGACCTCCTGACTGATCCCACCACACTTGCCCAGCTCAAACCGTTCCTTGGCCGGCCATCAAGCGTTGGTCAGGCGGCCCGCGAAACGGGTGAGAAGCCGAACACGGTCCTCGCCCGGGTCAGGCGCCTGCTCTCGCAGGGCCTCCTCATGGAGGTCGGGCGTGTCAGGAGGCAGGGTAAGCCGATTCGCCTCTACCAGACAGTGGCGAATACGTTCTTCATTCCCTTCGAGGTGACCTCGGCCTCTACCCTCGAGTCGGCACTGGCAGAGAGAGACAGCTACTTCGAGGAGCTCCTGCGCCAGAATGTGGTGCGCGCCCGCAGCGAGAGCGTGGGCATGTGGGGCACGCGGATCTACCGCGATTCGCGCGGCCGGCTGCAGGTTCAGACGGCGATCACGCCCGAGCGGAACTATACGAGCCTGGATCCGGAGGCACCGGCGGTTCTCTCTGCCTGGAGGGACCAGCTCTACCTCGACTTCGATGACGCCAAGGAGCTGCAGCGCCGGCTCTTCGAGCTGCTGCTCGAGTACCAGCGGAAGAGCGGCGCCCAGCGGTACATCCTGCGCCTGGGGCTGGCGCCTGTCGCCGAGAAGTAGGATCGCGCCAAGCCCCGCCATTTGGGACGAAAGAGCCTGCGCGGTTTCGGGCATCCTGTAACATTCGGCCATGCACAACCAGGCTATTCACTTTCCCTTCCGGAACCGCCAGTGGCGGCAAACGTATCGCGTTCGGAGGCCCGCACTGGGGCTCGCGCTGCTTGGCCTCCTGCTCGCGCTCGCCGCTTGCGCTCCGGCCGGAACCACCAGCCGGTTCACGGCCACCACCCAGACCGGCCAGGTCGCCGTGGCCGCCTTCCACCGCATGGAGCTCGCACAGGTGGAGACCGGCAGCTATACGACGAACGCGCTGATCGATCTGGAAATTCCCCAGGGGGTCCGCTGGACGGTCGATGAGTTCACGGAGAGCAGCTACAGGCTGCGCGTCGAGAACCTCAACCAGCCCGATGAGGTCTACATCGTCACGCCCGCCGGGGTCCAGCCCGTGGGCAGCGGAGGAAGGCTATGAAGCGACCAGGGAAACGTCTTGCCGGCCTGCTGGTGACACTCCTGACCATGGGAGTGCTGCCGGCCCTCGCCCAGGATGGGCTGCTGGACCGCGTCCCCAGCGACGCAGTGCTGGTCTTCGGGGCGCAGTACGAGCCCGGCGTGCTGGGCGACCTGAGGGAAGATCTGGCCGCGCTCGACTGGGAGGGGGCGTTCGACACCCTCGAGGCGATCGCCCAGGAGGAGCTGGAACTGCCCAGCCTGGAGGAGTACTCCCCCTCCGCGGTCCTCTCCCAGTTTTGCCCGCCGCTGGAACCCGCAGTGCGGTCGCTCGAGGAGGGCGCACAGCGCCTTGAGCTGCTGGCCGCGGTGCGTCTCCAGAATGGTGAACCGCTGCCCGCCCTGGCCCTTCACTTCCCCGGCACAGAGGAGCAGACGCTGGATGACCTGCAGGCGGCCTTTGAGGAGTGCGGCGGCAGCCCCGTCTTCCCCGCCGACGCGGAGCTTGAGCGGCCCCTGCTGCTGGGCGCGCTGGGCATCCCCGGTCTCGTGATCGGCATCTCTGACGACGGTACCCTCGCGTTCGCCACCTCACCCGAGGAGGTCGTTCCCTTCCTCGGGGAGCAGCAGGAAGCTCCCGGACTCATCGCCCGGGCGCTGGCCGACTTCGGGGCGGGCGGCAGCGCCTCATCGCTTACCTTCGGCATCGACATGCAGGCCCTGGCCGGCGTGCTGGAGGGCGAGCTCGACATGGGTGGCGGCTTCCGGGATCCGCTCGAGCGGCGCCTGGTGGACGCCCTCATGAGCCTCGAGAGCATCGCAGCCCAGGTGCGCGTGGACGACACGGGCGTACTGAGCCAGACCCGGGTGCTCGTCAACGAGGCCGGCCCCGACGAGGAACTGATCGACCTGCTCCTGTGCACCGATTGTGAACTGCCCGAACCGGGCATCACCGTCCCCGGGTATGCAGGCATGAACGTCCACAGCCTGAGCGTGCGTGACCTGGTCGACTATATCGACGGGTTCGTCAGTGAAGCGAGCGGCGAGTCACTCGAGAGCCTCGCCGGTCCGGAAGCGTTTGCGCTGCTGTCGCAGCTGGATGGCGGCATGTACGCCTACACGCTGGAGCCTTTCGGGGTCACCCTCGACTCCCTCCTGTACGGCCCGGCGCAGGTGCTGGTGCTGCCGGTCGGATCGGACCTCCAGGCGCAGGCGAGCCTCGATGCCCTGGCCCGGCGTGCCCAGGCGCAGTTCCGACCTGAAGACGTTCCCTTCGACATCCGCAGCGCCACCCTGGGCGATCTCGAGTACCAGCGCCTGCGGTTTGCATTCAATGTCGACCTGGGGCTCGCGTTGATTGGGGATAACCTGGTGATCGCCTCGCCCAGCAGCGCCCTCCGTTTCGTGAGCGAGGGCGAGCCGGCCCTGGCACGGCCCCAGCTTCCCGCGAACGTTGCGGAAGGGGAGCTGCTGGCGTACGGGGTGCACGATTACTCTGCCGACCTGCGCGGGCTCGCCGCGCTGTTCAGGGTGCTCGAGCAGCCTGCAGCAGCCGCGATCCAGATTGGCCTGGAAGAGCGGTCCAACGACGCCCAGGGCTTCTGGGGCAGCAGCGACCTGACCGGAGCGGTCATCGTGCCGCTGATGCCCGGCCTGCACGAAGGCAACCTGAGTTACTCGGACGAGGCCAGCAGCGTGGTGGGCGGTGAACTCTCGGCCGTCTACTCGCTCGAGGGGATAAGCCCCGGCGATGAGGTGACGGTCACCCTGGAGAGCGAGGCGTTCGACACCTACCTCTACCTGTTGACCCCGGACGGGGAGATTCTCGACCTAAACGACGATGACGGCAGCACCAGCCGTTCACGCCTGACCTTCACGGCACAGCCGGGCCAGGAGTACCTGGTGCGGGTTAGCAGCTTCTTCGGGGAGGGCGAGGGGCCGTTCACCCTGGACATCCAGCGCGAGGCCGGGGAAGTTCCGGTGAGCGTCGCCGAGGAGGTCGCTTTCGGTGACCTGCTCACCCTGCTGGGCATGCCCGGCGCGGTCCTCGACGTCCTGGCCAACCACATCGGCAAAGCGACGAGCTTCCAGGTGCGGGAGGCGGGCGGGATCTACTCGCGCAGCTTCCTGGAGTTCAGCGGCGGTGCCCGTTAGCGCCCGCCAGAGTCCGTAGCCGCAAGCAAAGAGGTGGGGAGTGGGACCGGTTCCGGTCCCACTCCCCACTTTCGTCCTCCTGAAACTCCTGCGGGCCGGCACGCGGGCCCGCCGAGGCTTCAGATCAGGAAACGGCCTCGACGTGACGCTCGAGTCGCGCCTCGTAGGCGTTCTTGGGTGCCGCGCCGACCATGGTCTCCACCGGCTCGCCGTCCTTGAAGAGGATGACGGTGGGGATGGACATGACGCGGTACTTCATCGCCGTTTGCGGGTTGTCGTCGACGTTCAGCTTGCCGACCTTGACCTTGCCCTCGTAATCGGCGGCAAGCTCTTCGATGATCGGGCTAACCATCCGGCAGGGGCCGCACCAGGGGGCCCAGAAGTCAACCAAGGTGTAGCCCGAGCCGGTCTCCTGCTCGAAGTTGTTATCGGTGAAAGTCAGAGTAGCATCAGCCATTGTCAGCTCCTTCTCCTTCAATGTCCAGACTAGTAGGCAGGGCCAGAGGCCCATGTCTTTGGGTCTACAGGCCCATGCGGCCAGATATGCACTCCGCTTATGTTTGCACCGGGGCCAATCCTGGGTGGCCGCATGCGGAGCGCCCGGTAACCGCCCTTTACTGCTGCCCGCAGCAGGGCCACCGGTGGCGCGGCGCCGGCGTGCAGGGTGTGGGCGGCCATAACCTCGTCGGCAACGTCGAGGGACTGGCTCGAGCCGAGCGAGTCGGTTCCCAGCGCGACATCCACCCCGTGCCGGGCGTACAGCTCCCAGGGGAACGTGCCGCAGTTGAGATTGCGGTTCGAGCGGGGGCAGTGGACGACGACGGAGCCGCTGCGCGCCACCAGGCTCACATCCTCGGGCGTGACGTGAACCATGTGTACGAGGGTCGGTGCGGCTTCGAGCACCCCCAGCGAAGCCAGGTAGGCGACGGGGGTCAGGCCGGAGGGCGTCCACTCAGGCAGGAAGGGCGCGATGGCGCGGGCCAGCGGGCCGGTTCCGTCCCTGTGGAAGGCGACCTCCCCCGGAGCTTCAGCCACATGGATCTGCATGGGCAGGCCAAGCTGCCGGGCGAGCCGGGCCAGGCCGCTCAGCAGCGGAGCGCTGACGGTATGGGGCGTGTGCGGTGACAGGCCCACGCGCATCCCGCCGGGACGCTCCCAGCGCCTGAACCGCTCCAGCCTCTCGGCAGTCTGGGCGAGAATGCGCGGTGCCGCTTCCGGATCGGGGCCAATCACCTCCCAGTAGGCGACCCCCTGCAGCTCCTCGTGCTGCAGGAGGAAACGCATTACCTCTTCGTCGGTGACGATGTCCCCGACAACCTTTACGCCGCTCGCCAGCAGCCGGTCGACGCCCTCCCTGGCACTCTCCAGGTCGCGCTGGCCGCTGCGGCTGAAGCTCATCGCCGCGTTCATGAACTCCTCGTAGGGGACGTCGCCAACGAGCGGCATGCGGGTCATGTCGAGGTGGGTGTGGGCGTTTACGGGGCCGGGAGAGATCGCGAAGGGCGCCTGCTCCACGGGCACGTCAGGATGGGTTTCCTGAAGCTCCCGCGCATCACCGATGGCGACGACACGCTTGCGGCCGCGGTCGTCCTCGCGCACCAGCAGGGCCCCGCCGCTGCGGGGATTGCCCAGTCCGTTGTAGACCACGGGAGCTGTGATGAGAGTGAGGGCCACGCTCAGTCGCCGGCCGCGGCCTGCGCTGCCGATTCACCCTCCAGCCACCGGGAGACGTCCGGCCGGCGCAGAATGCGGTACTCGCTGTCCCGCTGCACCGGAATGAATCCGGCGTCGTCTATCTGGCGTATTATCTCGCGCTCCGCTGTCGCCCGGTGCCGCGCCCCGGCCTGCGAGACGACGTTCTCCTCGAGCATCGTGGAGCCGAAGTCGTTGTTGCCGAAGAAGAGCGAGGTCTGGGCCACCTTGTAGCCCATGGTTGGCCAGGAGGCCTGGAAGTTGGCGATGTTGTCCAGCACCAGCCGGGAGACCGCAACGTTCTGGAGGTACTCGTGGCTGCCGGCGCCAGGTGCCTTCCCTTCGATGCGCACCCCCTGCGTCTGCAGGGTCCAGCTTATGAAGGCGCTGAAGCTGTTCGGGTGATTTGCCAGGGCGCGGTCCTGCTGCTCGCGTACGCGCAGCAGGCTCTCGACGCGCTGCTCGGGGCTCTCGCCGAAGCCGATGACCATGGTGGCGGTCGTGTAGAGGCCCAGGCTTTGCGCCTCGTCCATGATCTGCAGCCACTCGCCCGTGTTGATCCGGGCCGGTGCCACGTGCCGGGCGTTGCGGACCTCGTCGACGAGGATTTCTCCGCCCCCACCCGGCAGCCCATCCAGTCCGGCGGCCTGCAGCTCGCGCAGCACCTCGAGGCTGGACATGCCCGTAAGCCCGGCCATCCCCTTGATCTCCTCGGGGCTGAACGCCTCCACCCTGATCGAGGGGTGGTTCTCCTTCAGGTATCGCATGAGATCCAGGTACCAGTCGAACGGCAGCGTCGGGTGCACCCCGCCCTGCATGAGGATCCTGGTGCCGCCCAGCGCCTCGAGCTCGCGGATCTTTTCGCTGATCTCTTCGTAGCTCAGGACGTACGCGTCCTCCTGGCGACGGGTCCGGTAGAAGCCGCAGAAGGAGCAGCCGATGGTGCAGACGTTCGAGTAGTTGATGTTGCGGTCGATCAGGTAGGAGACCTCGTCGGGGGTGGTCCGCATCCTCCGCACGGCGTCGGCCGCGGCGGCCAGCTCGAAGAGCGGCAGCTCGTAGAGGGCGACGGCTTCCTCCCGCGTCAGCCGCTCCCCGGCTGCAGCCTTGCCCAGTAAATCCATACCGGGAGCATAGCACCGGACGGCAGGGAGGCGTGACCAGCGCGCCAACGCAGGCTGCGCATCGGCAATCGGTCGGGCCCGGGTCTGGGCTGAAATGCAATCCTTCGGCACATTACGGAGAAAACACCGTAACCTGTGTACTTGTTTACCGAACTTGGGTAGAATGCCCGCGATGACCGTACCCACAAGTGAGCACACCAGTCCCTGGCGCTCCCTCTTTGAGGAGGTGCGCAAGGCCGCTGGCAACAAGCGTGACGAGCACGGGATACAGGGCAGCATCAACTGGCTCAGGAAGCAGATGGAGTTGCGCGGCGCCAACCCCAACGTGGTCCGCAACATCATCTACCGTGACAAGGGGCGGCTGAAGGACAAGCGGGTACTCTACGAAGTCCTCTCGGCGTTGTGGGCCAGCACCGGCAACGGCAAGCTGCACAACCCGGAGATCGAACTGCTCCTCTCCCAGGCGGGGGAGGCAGAGAACGAACTGGCCCGGCTCCTGGGACGCGAAAAGAAGAAGGCGTTCAGCCTCTTCGTCGGGGGCGTGCGCGCCGGGAAGTTCCCGAAGCTGCTGCTCACCGGCAAACCGGGATCCGGCAAGTCGCTCCTCATCGACTACATCCAGGAGGCGCTGGAGGTCGAACCCCGCGAGGTCGGGCGGGTCGTGCGCATGGAGTTCGGGTCGGGCCGGCTGGAAACCAGCCTGGTTCGCCTGGCGGTCGCGGTGGGCCTGCCGGCCGAGCAGGTCGAAGCGAAGATCATGAAGATCGGCGCCTCGGGCGCGTTCTCGGTGCAGGCCGACGCCCAGGCGAACGTGGCCCGCTCGATCCTCGATGCGGTGCGCACCAGCGGCGAGCCGCTGGTCCTCCTGACGCACGTGTCGCGCTCGTCGGCGCTCGTCGAGGAGCTGGGCGAGACGCCGCTGCGGCTCAACACGCCGGACGTGCCGCGGGTCAACGGGGCCGAGTGGCTGTGGCTGTCGCTCTTTGGCCCGCTCTCCCGCATGGGCAACGTGGCGATCCTGGTGAGCATGGCCGACACCCCGGCGAGGGCCGTGCCGGCCCTCGCCACCTTCGACGAGAGCGTCCGGCTAAGCCTGCCGACACTGGCCGAGGCACGGCGGTTCATACGCGCCCGCCTGCCCGACCTCGACGAGAAAGAGCAGGAGAACCTGGTGCGCACCACCGGCCGCTCCTTCGAGGAGCTGCGGACCCTGACCCTGCTGCACAGCGTGCGCCGCGAGTCGCGGGGCGAGGGGATCGAGGAGCCCAGCGCCGAGCGCGGCGACCAGAACCTGCGGCAGCTGGCCGAGCTGGTAACCGGCTCGGGCGATCAGCGCCTGCGTGACTTTCTGAGTGCTGTGGCGGTCATTTCTCTGCCTGAGTTCCCGACGATCTCGCTGCCCGCCCTCAACTTCGTCAGAGAGGGCAGCGACGAGCCGAATGCGCTCGAGCTGGCCTTCCTGGACGCGCTGCCGCCCGATCCCAACCGCTACCGGCCGTTCTCGCGCCGCTTCGTGCGCCTGCTGAACGAAGTCCTCGCCAGCGAGGAGCCGGAACGCCTGCGCGAGTTCCACGCCCGGGCGGCCAGCTTCTACCGCAGCACCGCGCAGCTGGACACGGTGAGCGAGGACGCCAGCCGTTACATCGAGCACCTGTTCGGTGCCCGCGACTGGGAGCAGCTCATCGAGTGGATTCGCCAGGGTGGCGAGCGGGGTTCGTTCATCCCGCAGGTGTGGAGCGCGGCCGTCGAGGAGCTGCAGGGCGGCGAGGTCTTCGAACGCGTTGCCCACCGGGTCGCCCACCACTATGTGCGGCTGGGCGCCGTCGACCACCCGCAGGCCCGCAGCGCCTTCGCCGCGCTCGAGGAGTCGGCCAACGAGAAGCTGCGCAGCTGGTCGCTCCTGCAACAGGCCGAAGGCGCGGTGCTGCGCGGCCAGGTGGAGCTGGCCGAGGAGCTGCTGGAGCGCATCTCCCCCGCCGGCAGCCGCGCCTATCAGGCCGAGCTTGCCCTGGTACGCGCGAGCATCGCCCGCTGGCGCAGCGAACTCGACCAGGCGGCCATCTTCGTCGACCGCGGCGCCAGGCCCATGCTGGGCAGCGTCCAGGACGACAATCCCGTCGCCATCGGCACGAAGACGTCGGTCTGGGCAGGCCTGATCGCCAAGGACCGCGGCGACCTCGAGAAGGCGCTGGAGGAGTTCTCGTCGGTCGAGGTGGAGGACGACCTCATCGAGGCGCGGGTCGCATTCCAGAAGGGCGACGTGCTCATGTCGCTGGGCCGCTTCGACGCTGCACTGACCGAACTGGATAACGCCGTGCGGCTAGCCAGGCAAAGCCATGCGCTCACCTCCGAACAGACCCGCTACCTCTCGCGGCGCGGCACGCTCTACCGGCGGCTGGGCGAGCTGCAGCTGGCGCGCGAGGACTTCAGCGCCGCCAAGCGGATCCTGGAGACCACCAGCAGCGAGGAGGGTGCCGGCATCGAACGGGAGTTCTGGGAGGCGCGCAGCGAGAACGAGTGGAGCCTGCAGCTGCTGGCCGAGGGCCGCTTCGAGGATGCGATCCTCACGCTTGAACGCAACGTGGTCACCTTCGAGCGCTACGGCAGGCAGCTGGGCGTCGACCCGAACTACCGCGTGCTGCGCGGCAGCCTGCGCCTGGCCCGTGCCTACCTGAGCCGCGCACTGGGCATGCCGTACAGGCAGCCCCTCACCCACAGCGTGACCGAGGTCCTGCACACCGCCGACCTGCAGCACGCCCGCGACCTGCTCACCCGGGTACGGGCCGAGCTGCGGGAGCACGCCGGCAACCGGCTCTTCTGGTTCCTGCACCGCGAGTCCCTGCACCTCGCCTCGCTGCTCGACGCCGACCCGGTACGGTCCCAGGAGTTCGCCCGTGAGGCGGCCGCGCTGGGGCGCTGCCCCTACCAGCAGGCCGAGAGCCAGGCGCACCTGGCCAGCGCCCTCCTGCGCAGCGGCGACCTGGACGGAGCGAAAGGCGTGATCGAGGGCGCCCAGGCGATCATCGCGACACTTCTGGGAGCCGGTGAGCGCAGCGACCTGGGCCTGCGCTCCTACCTCTACGCCCTGCAGATAGAGACCGAGCTGGCCGCCGGGGACCTGCAGGCCGGCGCGGCCGTGCTGCGCGACGTGCTCGCCGACAGCTCGTTCAGCCAGTTCCACCGCCCGCTGCTCTGGATCTTCGGCAATGCCGTCCAGCGCGGCGAGCCTGGCGATCAGGAGCTTCCGGCCGTCCTGAGCAGGCAGCTTGGTTACGACGCGCCGGTGTACCCGTCCCGGGTGCGTCTGCCCGACGCCCTGTGCGGCTGGTGGGACGCCCGGGGCGGCGCCCCCTTGCCGGCAGCCTCTGCGACGGGGCACGGCAATACCCAGGAGGACGACTCGGCCCTGCTCGTCTCCTGACCTGACACCGTAAGCACGGGGACGCAAGCATCTCCCGAGCTGTGCCGGCCGCGCCGGCACAGGTCGTTTCATAAGATGTGACCATGAAGGTAGCTTTCATAGGCCTGGGAACGATGGGGGCTCCCATGGCAACACGATTGGTGGACGCCGGGTTTGACGTAACCGTGCACAACAGGACCCGTTCGCGGGAGGAGCCGCTCGCCAGCAGCGGGGCCCGGCGGGCCGCCTCGCCAGCTCAGGCTGCCCGGGAGGCGCAGGTGCTGTTCCTGATGATCGCCGACACGCCCGATGTGCAGGAGGTGCTGTTCGGCGAGGAGGGTGCCGCCGGGACGCTGCAGCCGGGCTCGATCGTGGTCGACATGAGCACCATCTCCCCGCGCACCACCCGCGAGATGGCGGCGCGGCTAGCGCGCACGGGCGTTGGCTTCCTGGATGCGCCCGTCTCGGGCGGCAGTGAGGGCGCCGCCAACGGGACCCTCTCCATCATGCTGGGCGGCGAGGCCCGGCACCTGGAGCAGGTGCGGCCCCTCCTCGAGGTGCTGGGCTCGAAGATCACCCACGTGGGTCCGGCCGGCAGCGGCCAGGTCGCAAAGGCCGTCAATCAGGTGATCATCGCCGGCACCTACCAGGCGGTGGCCGAAGGGGTGGCGCTGGCGCTGAAGGCCGGCATTGACGTCGAGCGCACCCTGGAGGCGGTGAGCGGCGGTGCGGCAGGCTCCTGGGTGCTGAGCAACCGGGCCGGCAACATGGTCCGCAACGAGTATCCGCTGGGCTTCCGGACGCGCCTCCACCACAAGGACCTGGGAATTGCCCTGGCGGCCGCCCGCGAGCTGGGGGTGAGCCTGCCGGTGGCCGCCTTCGTGGAGCAGCTGGAGACGAGCCTGCTGGCGCGGGAGCTTGGCGAGGAGGACGTTTCCAACCTGGCGCGCATCGCCCGGGAGCAGGCGAACCTGGACTGACGGCCGGCGGCTACTCCGCTGGCGCCCGGGCGATCACCCACAGCCGCTCTTCGTCGGGCTGGGCCGGGCCGTCGCCCAGGAAGTTCAGGAACTCGGGTTCGTGGAACCCCACGTCCTGGAGGAGCTCCCGCAACTCCTCCTCCTCGTAGGGGCGTTCGTAGTGGACCTCGGCGCCCTCCTGGCCGTTTGCCTCCCAGCTCAGGTGGACCTGCGCCAGGTTGCGATCCTCGAGGAAGCTGTTGAGCCAGTGGAAGTTGACGCCCTGGGCCCAGCCGCCTACGCTGCCCTCCTCGTCCAAGGCAAGCAGGCCGGCACGAGTGTTCACGTCGAAGATGAACAGCCCGCCGGGCCGCAGGTGGGCGAGCACCCGGGCGGCCATTTGCCTGAAGGAGTCCAGCGTGAGCAGGTTGTTCAGGCTGTCGAAAACGCTTACGACGAGACCGAACCGCAGGCCCAGATCGAAGTCGGTGAAATCGCCCCTGTGCCAGCTGACCTCGCCGCTCTTCTCCCGGGCGACGGCCAGCATCTCTTCCGAGCCGTCGAGACCGTGCACCTCGTGGCCCGCCGCCACCAGCAGGAGGGTGAAGTTGCCCGTACCGCAACCCAGGTCGAGGATGGGACCGCCTTCAAAGCCCCGTAACCGGGCCTCACGCTGCACCAGCTCCAGCCAGTGCCCGTAGGGAACGTCACTCATCAGTCGGTCGTAAATGGCGGCTACTGTCGTGAACGGCGGGCTGGACACACTCCGGAGTATACGTTCGTCCCGGCGTAAATGCTGACCTTGTAATCGCGCGATATTCTGCTACAATTCAGACTGAACTTTGGAAGTTGCATCTCCGCACCCCGCTGCCCCCCCGGCGGAGGTCCTTCCAAAGTTCCTTTTTTATGCCTGCCCAACCAGCTTCCCAGGCGCGCTGACGAGTCTCGCGTTCGGGGCCGCTCCACCCGCGAGATACAATTTCAACTGCCCTTGCCGGATCCGGCAAGGGCAGGCGTCACCTGAGTTCTGTGCCTGTCAGGGCGCTATGTCCCACAGGTTCGCTCCCTGGCCCAGCAGCTCCCGCTGCACCTGCCCGACGCTGTCCTCCCGCACTGCCGTGCCGCTGGCCGAGGAGAGCGCCGCCGTCACCCCGGCGGCCTGGCCCGTGGCCATGGCTATGGGCGTCACCCGGTAGGAGGAGTGGGCGGTATGAGTGCCCGAAATGCAGCGCCCGGCCGTAAGCAGCCGGTCGATACCCCTGGGCTGCAGGCAGCGGAGCGGAATGTCGTACGCCTCCCCGGGAGGCAGGCGCTGCAGCACGGTGCCCTTGCCGCTCGGGTCGTGGATGTCGATCGGGTAGGCTCCGCGGGCTATCACGTCGTCGAATTGCCGTGCCCCCACCACGTCGGCACCCGTGAGGACGTACTCACCAATGATCCGGCGGGTCTCCCGCACACCGGTATGCACCCCGCTCTGCACCAGGTAGGAGTGCTCAAAACCGGGCACGTAGTCGCGCAGGAACGCCACGATTTGCCGCATCTGATTCCTGGCGATCCACTCGGCGCGCGTGAGGTCCCAGACGTTGGTGCCCAGCGCCCCGCCCACCCGGGTGCTGTTCACGCTCAGCTCCCGCTCGTGCGGGGTGGCGAAGAGGAGGATGTCGTCCCGGGGCAGGTCCAGCCGGCCGTCCCGGGTTGCCTTCTCGATCAGATCCCACAGGCCGTGCACGCCCCGCCACTGCTCCGGGTTCTCGTTCACGTAGTGGGTGAAGCCTGGCCTGTCGAACTGAGCCATGCGGAACATCAGGGTCATGGGCTGGACCAGCCCGTCCTCCTCGCGCCCGACCCGGAAGGGCGCCCCGGCCTGAGCCGCCACGTCGCCGTCCCCGGTGCAGTCGATGATGACGTTGGCGGTGAGCAGCAGCGGCCCGGATTTCGTCTCGAAGATCACCCCCTCGGGCGCGCCCTCCTCCCCGACGACCCCGCTGGCGAACGAGTGGAACAGGTAGTTCACGCCCGCCTCGTCGAGCAGTTCGAGGGCGGCGAGCTTGAAGCCCTCGGGATCGAAGGGCACGGTGTAACCGGTGTCCTCGCCGGGCGGCAGGGCCCAGCCGTTGTCGATTATCCGTCTGAGGAGCTCCTGGAGGGCGCCGGCCACGACCGGATCGCCCGTGCCGTGGTCGGCGGGGAGAAGGCGGGTGAGGTCGGGGTTGGCGGCCGGCTGCGACTGGGTGAAGTAGGACATCAGCGGCATTACCAGCGCGGCGGTGGCGTTCCCGCCCAGGAAGCCGTAGCGCTCGACGAGCGTCAACCCGGCACCGGCCCAGGCGGCGCCCAGCGCAGCACCCAGGCCGGCCGGCCCGCCTCCCACGACGAGCACATCGGTGTGGCCGGCGACCCTGGCCTCCCGGGCCGGCAGGGTCACCCGCTGGTCAGTGCGGTTCTCCGGCAGCGGTGGCACTTACTCCCTCCCCATCAGGCGCACGACGGCGTCTATGGTTTCGTGTGCCCTGGCCTGCAGTTCGGGTACCTTGGCCGCCATCTCCGCGCGGCGCCGCTCGCGCAGGTCCCACAGGCGGTCCACGCTGGCGAGGAGCGGTCCCGCCCGGCCCTCCTGGATCATGCTCTCGCCAGGCAGGCCCAGGGCGCGGGCGAGGCTCGACACCTTCTGGGCGTAGGGCAGCGGCAGGAACGGCACCCCGGAGAGTGCGCAGAAGATCAGGAAGTGCAGGCGCATGCCTATCGCCAGCTCGAGCCGGGAGACGAGCCCGAGCACCTGCGCCGGGGCGTAGCTGCCCTTCAGCACGGTCGCGCGCTCCGCGTAGGTCATCTGGGCGATCACCTGGTGGGCGTGGCGAATGTCGGCCCGCTCCATGGGAACGAAAACGATCTCGGTTTCGTAACGCTGCGCCGCGAAATCGGCGGCGTCGGCGATGAGGTGGTGGTAGGCGGTCTCGTCGAGGCCGGGCGCCGCCTTGCCGGGCTCGCGTACGGAGAAGCCGATGAGCCTCGTTTCCGGGTCGATGCCCTCCTTCTGCAGCATCTCGTCGCTGAACTCCACGGGCTTGAGCAGCCAGGCAGGATCGGCGGTCACCGCGATGGGCACCTCCACGCCGACCTCCTCCAGCAGCTGCTTCGCCTCGACGTCCCGCACGGTTATCTCGGTCATCCCATTCAGGGCGTCCCGTGTTGCCTCTCGCCCCTCACGGCGCTCCAGCGGGCCGGCGCCCAGGCTGGCTGCGAAGGTGGGAATGCCCAGCGACTGGGCGATCCGCACCTCGCGCAGGAAGTTGAGGACCTCGCTGTCGAAGAGAATGCCACCGCCGCCAAGGATGAGCAGGTCGAGGGCCTCCACCTCCGGGATGACCTCCTCCCGGGTCAGCTCGCGCACGGGAACGACCCTGTGAGCGTCGTAATGCTGCCTGGAGTGTTCGGCGTCGCGCGAGAAGATTACGAGTCCGACGTCTTCCAGCTCCCGCCTGATCTCGCCGCCCAGGCAGGTGAGTATCGCCTCATCACCGACATTGAGGCCTCCATAGGAGCCCGTGATCCCGATCAGCTTCAAGAGTCCACCCCCGCACTCCCACCTACGGTGAGGCAGTCCGGCCCCGGGCATCTGTAAACGCCCCCTCTATCCCGGATCTGCGCTGAGCGGGGCCGTCCGGCAGGCAGCGACAGGGAGCGTTCCCTGATACTGTGTTGCTGATGATCGGCGTTGATCTGGGTACCACCACAGTGCGGATTCACGTGAAAGGCAAGGGCGTTCTCCTCCGTGAGCCAGCCGTTATCGCGGTAGTGAAGGGCACCACGGAGATCAAGGCGGTGGGGGCAGAGGCCTACAGGATGCTTGGCCGCACCCCCGGCAACATCACCGCGATACGGCCAATGGGGCAGGGCGTCATCGCCGACTACACCCTCACGGAGAAGATGCTCAAGGCATTCATCCGCAAGGTGCTCTCGGGCCCCAGCCGCTTCCTGCGGCCCAACATCATGGTGTGCATCCCCAGCGGGATCACCAAGGTGGAGAAGCGCGCCGTCCTGCAGGCCATGAACGAGATTGGCGCCAGGCGCGCCTACCTGATCGAGGAGCCGATCGCGGGTGCGATCGGGGCGGGCATCGATATTGCCGAGCCCGTCGGTTCGATGGTCATCGACATCGGCGGCGGCACTACCGACATCGCCGTGCTGAGCATGGGCGGGATCGTCATCTCCGACTCGCTGCGCATCGCAGGCAACACCTTCGATCAGGAGATCGTCCGCTACGTGCGCTCCGAGTTCAACCTGCTGATTGGCGACCGGACGGCCGAGGAGATCAAGCGCGAGGTGGGTGCCGCCACCCGTAACAGCCCCGACGAGAACCGCACCCTGGAGGTGCGCGGCCGCGACCTCATCGACGGCATGCCGAAGACGATCCAGGTGGAGACCGACGACGTCATCGCCGCACTGGAAAGCTCGCTCGAGAAGATCGCGGCTGGCGTGCGGCGTGTCCTGGAGCAGGCACCGCCGGAGCTCATCTCGGACGTCATCGAACGCGGCATCGTGATGACGGGGGGCGGGGCGCTGCTGCGCCGCCTCGACGATTTCATCCAGGACATCGTGGGCATCCCCGTGGGCGTGGCCGAGATGCCAACCGATGCCGTGGTGCTCGGAACGGCCAAGGCCCTGGACATGGCGCATCTGCTGGAGGACGCCCGCACGAAGTCGTACAAGTACTGAAGGTTGATCCCCTCACAATTTTCCCCCGCCCGGGTGAACTAGAGTCGTAGTCAGTGGATGGGGGGAAAGCATGAACATCATTCTGTGGATCATCCTGGGGGCACTAGCCGGCTGGATCGCCAGCCTCATCATGGGTACGAACAATCAGCAGGGCTGCCTGCTCGACATTATCGTCGGCATCATCGGCGCCTTCCTGGGCGGCTGGATCTTCAGCCTGCTGGGCGGTCAGGGGGTCACCGGCTTCAACATCTACAGCCTGCTGGTCGCTATCGTTGGCGCGGTGGTCCTGCTCTGGATCCTGAGCCTCATACAGAAGAGGCGCTGATAACAGCGCCTCTTCACGGGGGTGCGCGACGGGCGCACCCCCTTTCCTCTGGTTCAGGCCGGGCGACCTCAGTCGACGGCCACCAGCTCCAGTTCGAAATTCAGGTCCTCGCCTGCCAGCGGGTGGTTGGCGTCCAGCGTCACCGACTCGCCATCCAGCGCGGCGACGCTCACCGGCACCGCCTGGCCGTCAGGCTGCTGAAGCTGCAACATGGTGCCCACCTCCAGCTCGATGTCCTCAGGCATCTGGTTGCGGTCGACCTCGAGTAGGAGATCCTCCCGGTGCGGGCCGTAAGCCTCGTCGACCGGGATGAGCGTGTTCTTGGTCTCCCCTACCTGCATGCCCTCAACGGCACGCTCGAAGCCGGCGATGACCTGACCGGCTCCCAGGGTGAACTCCAGCGGCTCGCGGCCCTGGGATGAATCGAATACCGTGCCATCCTCCAGGCGCCCCGTGTAGTGCACGCGCACGATCTTGCCATTCTCCGCACTGCTCATGTCCGACATCCTTCCTGTGGGGAACGGCCCCCGTATGGCACCGGCTCCCGCTTGGGCCCCACGCTACCGCGTCACCGGCTGCAGGGTGTGTGCCTTAAGGTGCAAGCGGTGCAAACGCGCGTCTAGGCGGGCTCCTGCGGCTCCCTGCGCGTGGCCTTGGCCGCAAGCCGGCCGGCCTGCAGGAAGCCCAGCAGGTAGGCGTTAGCCATCATGAAACCGATGATTGCCAGATGGAGGAACTCCTGGCCGGTAACGACGGCCAGCATGAGCGTCCAGCTGCTGCCCGCGAGGATCACCGAGCTGAGCAACAGGGCAGAGAGAACCGGACCCTTCCCACTCCCCCCCGCCGCCATCTCCGGCACGATCAGGCCAAGGAGCAGCTGCAGGACGCTCAGGCCGGCGAGCGTGGGCCCCAGCGGTGAGGGCCGCGCCTGCACGCCGGCGAGGAGGATCACCAGCAACGCCGTCAGCAGGGCGATGCCGAACTGGGCAGCGAACATGCCGGCGAACACCTGCCGGAAGGCCTGGGTGGCCACACGCCGGTCGGGGTTCTTTTCCTTAATGAAACGGGTGAGCGGGTTCATGCGACGCCCGCTCACCTCGTTGCTGCCGTTCGCGGCATCCCCGGCCGTTCCGGCAGGCGGCTCTTTTGCGGCCGCAGTGTCATCTGAGGGTTGATGCTTCAGTGTGTCAGGTCTTCGGTGCCGTCCTGCCTCTTGAACCACATCGAGACGAGGACGAGGAAAACGGCGAAGAGCGAAAGGCCGCCCAGCATGAGCAAACCGAAGAGCATGATGTCCAGGAAAGTCTGCACCTATGGTCTCCTTCCAATCAGGGTCATTCTACCCCCAATCAGGCGCTTTCCGCTTGACCGCCATACGAAGCGCCACAGGAGCAGTATGGCAGCAGTGGCGAGGCCCAGGACCAGTCCGGTCCACAGTCCGCGCCCGCCCCAGCCCAGGTGGAAGGCCAGCAGGTAGCCGCTGCCCAGGCCAACCAGCCAGTAGGAGACCAGCGAGATCACCATCGGCACGCTCGTGTCCTTGTAGCCGCGCAGCACGCCCGCCGTGCTCACCTGGATGCCGTCGAAAATCTGGAAGGTTGCGGCTATGCCCAGGAAGAGGGCGGCAGTCTGGACGATACCGGCGTTCAGCGGATCGGAACGGTCTATGTAGATGCCGATGACGGCTTCGGGTGCGAGCAGGAAGACCGAGGCGCTGCCCGCCATGATCAGGGCGCTCATGACGATGCCCACCGCCCCGGCGATGCGCGCCCGCTGATGCTCCTGCCGGCCCACGGCCTGGCCCACTCTTACCGACGCAGAGACGGCCAGGCCAACGGCGATGGTGAATGTCATCGAGGAGCTCTGGATGGCGATCTGGTGCGAGGCGAGCTCCAGCTCACCTACCAGGCCCATCAGCAACGCCGTCACGGAGAACAGGCCCGCCTCGAAACCGAGCGTGAGCCCGATAGGAGCCCCCAGGCACGCCAGCTGCCACAACCGCCGGGGCTCCGGCAGGAACCTGCCCCGGTAGACGCCGAACCGCCCCTGCTGCCAGTTCACGTAAGCCACCGAGAGGACCATCATGATCAGCTGCACTGCCGCTGTGGCGTAGCCGGCACCGGCGACCTCGAGCCTGGGGAAGCCCCAGCGCCCGAAGATGAGTGCCTCGTTGAGAACCACGTTGGCGGCCAGGCCGGCGATCATCAGGTAGAGGATCGACCTGGTGTCGCCTATCCCCTCCAGGAAGGAGCGGTTGGCGACGAGCAGCAGGAGCGGCAGTATGCCCCACGAGGCGCCCTGCAGGTATTCACCGGCAAGCGCGGCAGTATCCGGGTTTTGCCCCATCGCCAACAGCAGATACTCGGCCCGGTAGAGCAGGAACATGGCTGGCAGGGCCAGCAGCAGCGCGAGCCACAGGCCATGCTTGGCCGTCCGGCCCACATCCTCCAGATCACCGGCACCGTAGGCCTGGGCAACGGTGGGACCGACGGAGAAGATGACGCCCTGCAGGAACACGACCGTGAACATCAGGATGGTCGCGCCGAGCGCCATGGCCGCAAGCTGTTCTCCGCCAAGACGGCCCACCATCAGCGTGTCGACGAACTGCATCCCCTGCTGGACAACCTGGGCGAGCGCGAGCGGCAGGGCCAGTACCACGAGACCACGGATTTCCTTGCCGATGAGCCCAAGCACGATCAATAAGGATACTCTGCCCGCCAGCGGGCGGCTGTAGCTCTGCAACTGCCGGGCGCGCGCGTGTGAGGAACCGCATAGGCGCGGCTCTAATGAGCGCGACAGCTCATCAGGGGTATCGTTTGGACATGGTTCGTGTGCTCCTGACGATTGTCATCCTGGCTGCCGCTGCCCTGTTCGCCCTCCAGCAGTTCGGGGTAATAAGCCTGGATGGCTCCTCCGAGCCGGCCGCCCCGCCGGTTCCGACAATCTTCGAACTGGTCGAGAACCGCTCGGTTGCCGACCTTCGGGACCTCGTCGCTTCGGACGAGGAGGCGGGCATCGACGCCCGCGACGAGAATGGCCAGACGCCCCTGATGCGCGCCGCCGCCCTCGGTGACAGGGAGTCGACACTGCTCCTCGTCGATGCCGGCGCCGACGTGAACGCGACCGATCCTGCCGGCTGGAGCGCCCTCATGCACGCCGCCCGCCACTCGGAAGATGCCGAGGTCGTGCAGCTGCTCCTCTTCGCCGGCGCCGACCCCACGATCACCGGCAGCGAAGGTGAGACCGCCGCCGGCCTCGCCGTGCGCAACCCGCGCGTGGGCGGCACGAGGCTCATGGACAGGCTGGAGCAGTTGAGCGATTCGTTCAACCGCGACTGGCCGGCCGGTTACGTGGTCCCGGTCGAGGGTGCGACCATCAGCTCGCGCTCCACCCACCTGCCGGGCGCCGCACGCGCCTACCGCAACGGCACCCACGAGGGTTTCGACTTCTATCACGGCACGGTGAGCGTGCCCATCGAGTTCGGCACCCCCATCCACGCGGTCGCCTCGGGGGTAGTCATTCGGGCCGACCACGACTACGTCGAAATGACGATGGAGGAGTACAACGAGGTCATCGCCACTGCACAGCGCAGCCTAAGCACCCCAGAGGAGCTGCTCGACAAGCTGCGCGGAATGCAGGTGTGGATCGAGCACCCGGGCGGTTTCGTGAGCCGCTACGCACACCTCTCGGCCATAAGCGAGGGCGTGCAGGTTGGCGCCCGCATTAATCAGGGCGACCTGATCGCGGCGACCGGCAACTCGGGCACCCTCGAGGCCGCGCAACTGACCGAGGACGACCCGCACCCGCACGTGGAAATCTGGTACGGGAACGAGCGGTACCTGGGCCAGGGCCTGGACGCCTGCGAGATCTACCCGCTGGCCGCGCAGGTGTTCGGCGTGGCCGCGTTGCCCCCCTTCACGGAGAGCTGCCCCGAGATTTGACCGGGGCAGCGCCCCGTGCCGGCGCGGTGGTGCTCAGCTGCCTTCGCTTGGCTCGGCCTCATCGGGCGTCTCGAAGCCGGCGCGGTTGGCACTGGTGTAATACTCCTCGATCTCGTCGGGGATCGTGGTGATGTCGTCGACGACCTTGAAGAGGCCCATGTCCTCCTTCGACACCGCGCCGCTGCGGATTAGCGTCCCGTTGATCCACTGCAGCATCCCGCGCCAGTAGTCGATGTCCACCAGGTAAACCGGGAACGGCGTGATCTTCTTCGTCTGGATGAGGGTGAGCGCCTCGAAGGCCTCATCGATGGTTCCGAAGCCGCCGGGGAAGATCACGAAGGCGGTCGAATACTTGACGAGCATCACCTTGCGGACGAAGAAGTATTTGAAGGAGAGTTCGTCGGTCTGGTACTGGTTGGGCGCCTGCTCGTGCGGCAGGGAGATGTTCATGCCGATCGAGCGGCCGCCCGCCTCGTAGGCGCCCTTGTTGACGGCCTCCATTATGCCGGGGCCGCCGCCGGTGATGACGGCGTAGTCGCGGGCGGCCAGTTCGCGGCCAAGCTTCTCGGCCTGCTGGTAGGTCTCGCTGTCCCGTTTGAAGCGGGCAGAGCCAAACACCGTCACCGCCTTGCCGACGGCGGCCATCTCCTCGAACCCCTGGACGAACTCGCCCATGATCCGGAACATGCGCCATGAGTCTTCGGCAAGTGCGTCGATGACGTACTGCTGTTCCCTGTTTTCCATCAGGACATCGTAACTCCTGCCGACGCCCTGCCGCAGCGCAGGCGAGGCCGGTTACAGGCGCAGGTAGGCCACGGTAACGCCGTGCCCGCCCTCGTAGGGCACGGCGTCCTCGTACCGCTCCACCAGCCGCTCATCGCGCAGGTAGTTGCGTACGGCGTCACGCAGCGCGCCCGTCCCCTTCCCGTGGAGGATGCGCACCCGCTCCACCTTCAGTGCATGAGCCTCATAGATGAAGTCCCTCAGGCTCTCCAGGCCCTCCTCCACGCGGGCGCCGCGCAGATTGAGCTCGTCATCGAAACCACTGGAGCCGATCGGTTCGAGCGTGCGCCCCTTGCGGTCCGCTTCGTTCTCCCCTTTCACGAGGCGCACGTCGCGGCGGGGCACCTCCACCTTGAGGAGGCCCAGCTGCACGAGCACCTGATCGCCGCGCATCTCCAGGATGGGGCCCTGTGCCTGGTAGCTCTCCACATGCACGGTGGCGCCCGGCTTCAGCTGTGCCGTAGGCCGCGCCGGCCGGGCCGCCTGCGCCTGCTTCCTGGCGCCCCGCCGCAACTGCTGCAGCTCCTCGAGCGCGCTGGAGCGGGCCTCCGGGTCGCTCGTCGCCCGCCGCCTGAGCCGGGTGGCCTGCTCGAGGGTGTCCTGCAGCATCTCGTCGGCCCGCTCGGCCGCCTGGGCGAGCAGCTGCGCCTCGCTCTCCCTGAGCCGGTCGATCTGCTCCCGCAGCAGCCGCGCCTCCTCGAGCGCCCGCTCCCTGTCGGCCTGCGCCTGGCCAAGCTCCTCACGCAGCTCGTCGCGGCCCTTCTCGAGCTGCTCGAGCAGCGACTCCAGCCGCTCACTCTCGGGGCCCAGCAGCTCGGAGGCCCGGCCCAGCAGCTCCTCGCCCAGGCCCATGCGCCGGGCGATTGCCAGAGCGTAGGAGCGCCCGGGTTGCCCTACTTCCAGCCGGTAGGTGGGTTTCAGCTGGTCCACGTCGAACTTCATCGCGGCGTTCTCGACGCCGGCTACCTCGGAGGCGAACACCTTCAGCGGCGCCAGGTGGGTGGTGACGAGGCCCAGCGCGCCCGACCTGAGGACCTGCTCGAGGATCGCCTGCGACAGCGCCGCGCCCTCGTCCGGGTCGGTGCCCGAGCCCAGCTCGTCGATGAGGACGAGTACGTCCCCCGTGGATTCCTCTGCGATCCGCTTCAGGTTCACCAGGTGGCCCGCGTAGGTGGAGAGGCTGGCCTCGATGCTCTGCTCGTCACCGATGTCGACGAGGAGCTGACTGAAGCGCGGCAGCAGCGGCGCGCTCTTCGCGGATGCGGCGACGAACAGGCCGGCAGAGCCCATCAGCGCCGCCAGCCCCAGCGTCTTCAGCAGCACCGTCTTGCCGCCCGCGTTAGGCCCGGTGATGATGAGCAGCCTCTTCTCGCCGTCCAGGCTTATGTCGTTGGGCACGCAGCCCTCGACAAGCGGGTGGAAGGCGCCCTGGAGGCGTACCCGCTTCTCGGCGGTGAACTGGGGCCGGGCCAGGCCCCAGTCGCGGGCGAGCGCGGCCGCCGCCTGCGCGAGGTCGAGGTGGCCCAGCAGTTCGAGGGTCTCATCGATGCCCGGAGCGGTGGAGAGCCGTTGTCCGAGCGCGATGAGGATGCGCCGCACCTCATCCCGCTCCTCGAACTCGAGCAGCGCCAGCTCGTTGTTCAGGGGCACGACGGATTGCGGTTCGACGAAGACTGTCGCGCCGGAGTCGCTGGTGTCGAGGGCGATCCCGGGAACGCGGGACTGCGAGGACGCCTTCACGGGGATCACGAAGCGGTCGCGCCGCAGCGTGACGATGGGGTCCTGTATGAACTCCGAGTAACGCTCGAGCAGAGCCTGCATGCGCTCGCGGATGCGGCCGCGCAGCGGGTTGAGGCGCCGGCGTATCTCCCGCAGCTTGGGCGTGGCGTCATCGCGCACGCTGCCGTCGGGAGCGAGCTGCTCCCGGACGGTGCGCAGCACGCCGTCGAAGGAGGACATCTGCTGGGCCAGTTTCGAGAGCTCGGGGCGCTCCGACGCGAGGATGCCCCGCTTCACCTGCGCCGCAGTATCGAGCGTGTAGGCGATCTCCAGCAGTTCGGTGCCCTGCGCCAGCTCCCCGGCCCGCAACCGCTCCAGGAGGGGGGTTATCTCCTCCACACCGCCCAGGGAGAGGTCGCCGCCGGTGAGGATCTCCTGGATGCGCTCCAGCGACGCCTCGACCTCCTGTGGGCCCATGCCGGGCTGGAGGCGGGAAGCGGCCACGGTGCCGAAGCTGGTTTGTGTACGCTTCGCCAACGCCTCCTGGACGCGGCCAAAGGAGAGCTTCTCGAGAGTCTGGGCAGAGGCAATCACGGCTGCCGAGTATACCGCCGACCCATTTGCAGGGCAGTATGCGGGTACGATTAAAGGCTGAGGAGAGATTCACCTTGAAATCCAACTGGCAGAAAGCCCTCGCGGTACTCAGCATCTCGCAGCTGCTTTCGTCAGTGGGCTTCTCCATGATCTTCCCGTTCCTGCCGAACTACGTGAACTCGCTGGGGTCGGCAACGGGCACCAGCCTGACCTTCTGGGCCGGCGCGGTTTTCAGTGCACAAGCGATAACGATGATGATCGCCTCGCCGCTGTGGGGAGCGGCGGCCGACCGCTTCGGCCGCAAGCCGATGGTCGTGCGCGCCCTCCTGGGCGGAGCAATCGTCATCTTCCTGATGGGCTTCGCCCGCAGCGCCGAGGAGCTGACGCTGCTGCGCGCCGTGCAGGGCGCCCTGACCGGCGTCGGCTCGGCCGCGAACGCGCTGATGGCGAGCATCACGCCCAGGCGGCGGATGGGCTACTCGATGGGGATCCTGCAGACGGCGATGTGGAGCGGCGTGGCGGTTGGCCCCGTCCTCGGCGGGCTGCTGGCCGACAACTTCGGCTACCGCGCGGCATTCATCATCACGGGCGTGCTGCTGCTCATTGGCGGCATCCTGGTGATGGTCTTCGTGCAGGAGCAGTTCGAGCCGCAGAAGAAGGAGGCGCCGTCGCTGGTGGCCGACTGGAAGCGGATCCTGCGTACGGACGGTGTCGTACCGACGTTCATCGCCCGCTTCACCGCCACGCTGGGCCGCGGGGTTCTCACCCCGATCCTCCCCCTGTTCGTGCCCATGCTGATGATCGGCGGGACGTCCGAGGGGACGATGGTGGGCCTCATCATCGGCGTGTCCTCGGCCACCGGAACGGTAAGCGCCATCTACCTGGGCAACCTGAGCGACCGGATAGGGCACCGGAAGATCCTGATGTGGTCGGCTCTCGCGGCGGCGGTCAGCTACCTGCCCATGGCGTTCGTCACCGACCCCTGGCAGCTGCTCTTCCTGAACGGCCTGGCGGGGATGGCGATCGGGGGGATCATGCCGACGCTCTCTGCCCTGCTTACCGCCTACAGCCGTGGCGCGAACGTGGGCAGCGCGTTCGGGCTGGACAACTCCATGATGTCGGCGTCGCGTGCGGTGGCGCCGCTGGTGGGCGTGGGTGTTTCGGCCTGGTTCGGCTTCCGGTCGGTCTTCGTCGTCGGCAGCCTGATCTTCGTTGCGACCCTGGTCGTCAGCGCGCTGCTGCTGCCGGACCCGCGCAAACGTGAGGAGCGCCGCGAGGCCGATGTTCCCGAGGGCAGCGGCTAGGCGCCTGGTTCGCAGCCGCCCGTGGTAGCGTGGATTTGTCACCAGGGGTGCCGCGCGTTGCGGCTGAGATCAGACCCTAGCACCTGATCCCGTTAGTACGGGCGTAGGAAGCGTGAACGGCAACAATCGATTCACCGCCCAAAAAACAATGTTCCCTCCCACCCGGTGACGGAAAGGGTAAGGAATGTCCAGAACAGGCCAGAAGCGTATCTTCGCCGGTTTGGCGCTGCTCGTTTGCCTCCTCCTGGGGGGCGCTCTCGCGCAACCGCTGCGGGTGATGACCCACGAGTCGTTCGACCTCTCGCGGGACGTTGTCGACAGTTTCACCGAGGAGACCGGAATCGAGGTCGAGTTCCTCCCGGCCGGCGATGCCGGCGAGGTGGTGAGCCGGGCCATCCTCACGGCCGGCAGGCCCATCGCCGACGTCCTCTTCGGGGTGGACAACAACCTGATGGTGCGGGCGTTCGAGGCCCAGATCTTCGAGCCGTACCGCTCTCCCCTCCTGGACGAGGTTCCCGAGCAGTTCCACCTCGACCCCGAGTACCGCGTGACCCCGATTGACGTCGGCTACGTCAACTTCAACGTCGACCTGGGCTGGTTCGCGGAGAATGACCTCGAGCCGCCCGCCACCCTGGAAGACCTCCTGGCAGAGGAGTACCGGGGACTCACTATCGTCCTCGACCCCGCTACCTCCTCCCCCGGCCTCGCCTTCATGCTCACCACCATCGACAGGTTCGGCGAGGAGGGCTGGCTGCAGTACTGGCAGGAGCTCACGGCTAACGACGTACTCGTTCAGGGCGGCTGGAGTGACGCCTACTACACGACGTTCAGCCGTTACGGCGGGTCTCGCCCCATCGTCCTCTCCTATGCGACAAGCCCGGCGGCCGAGGTGATGTTCGCCGAGGAGGAGCTGGACAGCGCCCCGACCGGGAACCTCCTCTGTGAGGGCTGCGCCTACCAGCAGATCGAGGCGGCAGGCATCCTGCGGGGCAGCTCCCAGATCGAGGAGGCACAGGCGTTCATCGACTTCCTGCTGAGCCTCGAGGTGCAGGAGGACATTCCTGCGGTCATGTTCGTGTACCCGGTTCGTGCCGACGCTGAACTCCCCTACGAGTTCGAGGAGTTTGCCCGCGAGCCCACCCAAACCGAGACGGCTTCACTGCCGGGCGAAGAGGTCGAAGCCAACCTCGACCGCTGGCTCGACCAGTGGACGCAGGTCGTTACTCAGGGGCGGGATCCTGGGGACGTAAGGTAAGCCCGCAACTTACAGCGAGAGCCCGTGCTGCCAGTGATCTACGCCGGCAGCACGGGCCTTTCCGTTTGGATCTTCGCAGGCTGGAACTCAGGCGCGTGCCCGGTCGCTGCCGCTTCGCTCTGCCCAGCGGCGCAGCGTTGCCTGTTCTTTCTCTATATCTCGCCTGGCTTTGAGGTCGCGCCTACCGAATAGTTGTTTGCCAAGCCACCTGAAAAAGTTGGTCATAAGGTTCTTCTCTGCAACCCCCGGGGCAGGTTATACACCCTGAAGAACCGGAAGGGAAGCGGGTGGCGACATGAAGGTTGCAGAAAGTGCGTTAGGGTCAGGCTCCTTTGAGCACCTCCCAAGTGGGTTCGAGCTCCTCCAGCGTCCCTATCTGTGCAACCTTGCCGCCCTGCAGGACGATTATCTGACTCGCCCGCTCGAGAGCAGCACGCCGGTGGGAAACGACCAGGCAGGTACGCCGCTCGTGCTCCTCAAGGAGCCGCCACAGCGTAGCCTCTGTGTTCACGTCGAGAGCGCTGGAGAGGTCGTCGAACACCAGCAGTTGGGCATCGCGCAGGAGCATGCGCGCAGCGGCGGCGCGCTGCAGCTGGCCGCCGGAGAGCTTCACTCCGCGACTGCCCACGGGCGTATCCAGCCCACCCTCGAACCTGGCGACATCCTCCTCGAAAACGGCCTGCCGCAAGGCCCGCCGGATACGCTCCTCTTCCACATCGGCGCCCTGCACCAGGTTCTCCCGCAGTGTGTCGCTGAAGAGGCGCGGCACCTGCGGAGTGTAGGCGCTACGCGGGGGTACGAAGAAGCTCGCCGGGTCCTCCACGAGCGCGCCGTTCCAGACGATTTCTCCTGAGGTGCGCGGCAGGAGGCCCAGCAGGGCGCGCAGGAGGGTAGTCTTGCCCGCACCCACTTCACCGGTGATGACCGTGAAGCTGCCGGCAGGAACCGTGAAACTTATGTCTGTGAGACCAGGCGTGCCATCGGAGTGTGCGTAGGAGAGGTTCCTGACCTCCAGAGACCTGAAGGCGGGTGCGCTCTCCGTCCTGGCCGGCCGCGGCGGTTCCCCCTTGCGCAGGTAGAGGCGCGCAGGGGCGACAACAGTCTCGCTGCTCCCGTCGTGCATGAGCCGCTCGAGCCGTTCGAAGGCGACCCCGGTGCGCTTGTGCTGCACGAGCATCGCTCCGAGGAAGGACATTATTGAGGTGAGCCTGGGCAGGTAGGCGACGAAGAGCGCGAAGTCACCGACAGTGAAGGAGCCGTCACGAAGGGAAGTTGCGGCCAGCAGCAGGATCACCCCGGTGGCCACGTGGACCATGTTGTCGGTGACCGAGCGGAACAGCTCCGTGAGCAGCGTATCCTTCAGGGCTGCCTTGCGGCGGCGCTCGTTCAGCCCGTCAAAGTGCCGGACGACCCGCTCCTGCGCGCCCGCAACCTTGAGGGCGAGTACCCCGCCACTCATCTCGCCTATGAAGTCAGTGACCCGGCCGGTCTTCTCCCGCATCTCACGGCGCGCCGAACGGATTTGCGGCCGCAGCAGGCCGGTCAGCAGGAAGGTGACCAGCAGAGGCAGGCACACCAGGACCGTCAGGAGCGGCTGAATGAAGGCCATGACGCCCAGGGCGATGGCGGCGAACAGCGCCAGCCCCCAGAAGTCGATCCAGTACTCGACGTAGTCGGCAATGTCCTCGACGTCGTCCCGGAAGCGGCTCACGGCCTCGCCGGAGGAGTCCGGCAGGCGGCGGGTACCCGGTGCGGTCAGGAGGTAGCGCAACAGGTTGTGGCGCATCACCAGCACCGTTTCGAACCAGTAGGTGACGAAGGTGTAGATGCCCGCAGCCATCGTGAGCAAGCGGCCGGCGTCCACGGCCAGCACAAGGACCAGCAGCGTCCAGGGGTTGCTGCCGGCCGGGGCTGTGCCAGCCAGAGCGTCGAACAGCTCGCGCATGATGAGGCCCGAGAGTACGGGCAGGGCGTGAATGGCCACCCAGAGCGTACAGCTCAGGACGAACAGGCCACGCCGGTGACGGGTCAGTTTCATCAGCAGGGGCAATGGTTTGGGCAATGCTGCGCTGCTCA